>RFJU01000082.1 GCA_003694805.1 Candidatus Woesearchaeota archaeon
CTTCTTCTCCAAACTCTCCAACACATCATACGAACGAGAACGCGGCACATTCGCAATATCACTCAACTCACCCGCAGTACTCACACCACGAGAAAGCAAAGCAGTCCAAATCTTCACTTCATAGAGGTTCAGATTAAAATATCGTCGTAGCTTGCTCAGAAACTCTTCTCGTACAATCATGTCTTCGCCTCCAAAAAGCGGGTCAAAAATACAATCTTGACCTCACCCCCTTTTCAGTAGCAAAAAGTATATAACTACTATAAATATGTTACTGTTTTTTACGGCTCGGGAATGGTGCTGTTTTACTCTGCAATGAAGTTTTACGTTCTCCCTTCACGAGGTAAAACGCTTCGTTCGGTATGACGACCTGAGCAGATTCCTTCTTCTCAAGCCAGCGCAGAAACCACCTCCTCCGCTCAAGAGGGATTTGTGCTTTCCCACTCAAGCTCTCCGTCGAAAAACTCACCACCACCCATGACGACCTACTAAGCAACGCTTCAAGCAAAACAACACTACAACCTCGCTTCTGCGTTTCCAAAACATCGAGGAGTTTGAAGAGGAACACAACATCCACCTCCACTTCAGGCACGCCCTTCGTCAAATCACCAAAAAACACATCTCCAGCAATCCCCCTCCCTCTCAAGTACCGCTTCACGAACTCCGCGTCCCTCCTGCTCAACACATGAACATGATACGTGGGCGCGCAACCAAGGAACGGATAGGAGAACACATTATGCCCGCTCCCGAGATCAAGAATCTTCTTTGGTTTCCCAGTGACCGCGAACAAGTCTGCATAGAGCCTCTCATAAAACAAGACCCGTTCATTCGTGCTCCGGTGCAAACGAAGAAGCGCCCGATGCTCCTCAATGCCAGGATGCTTCAGCACGTTTTCCAAGAGCCGCTCGCGCTTCTTCCAAGACGGAAGCCAAAACGCACCGTAGATGTCACGAAGAAATGCGCGCACTTCTTTTTGCACTCTTCGAACAGAAGCATTCCTCACAAACGAGGAATCACGCAGGACGTCATTGGAGACCCTGCTTTCACCCTCGCCTCCCGAACCCTTCGCGCTCAACGCCGCAGCGGCGACGCGCTCATACATGCGCGGGTTCTTCTCCAAATACTTCCTTACTGCACGGATAACAAAATCCTTATCAAGACCTGACAACTCTTGCTTTTTGAGCACGGATTCTGAAAGCACATTCGCCAAAGCAGCAACACTCGCACTCGCCATCTCTTTTCTTCCACGTGCAACAGAGACATTATGCGAACCGCTCAAACGCTTCCTCTCGCCCATGCTCTCTCACCAGCGCTTTATGCAGGCAATCCCGCCAACACCTTCAAGAACCCTGTTTGCATCATCAGTAGAAAAGATGTGCACCTCACCCCCTACACCCTCAACCGTTCGCAACACCGCCTCAACATTTCCGAAGATGCCTTCCTCTTTCCAACGCGCAATCGCCTTATCAGCAACAAAAACGCGCGAGACGTTCCCTTCCTGGGCAAGCTTGCTCACTTCGGACAAGCCGCATCCGGACCTCTCCTGCGCAATGGCCGCCTTTACCTCTTCAACAAGCCCCGCTTCCTTCGCCGCCCGCTCACTCTGCAACATCGAGCGCAGCTCCGGACGCTTCAACACTTCCATAATGCCTGCTTCTGAAACACTCGAACACGTCACCGACACCGTCTTCTCCTTGAGCTTGGCAGGCAAGGCCTCCTGCAAATACCCGCTCCAGAAATGAGGGCTGGCAAGAATTATCGTGTCTGCACGGTGCACATTAGCAAGCTCGACCACGATGTTTGCAAGCTCGGCATAAAAGCTTGAGTGCGCAACTTTCATATCTGCTTTTTTCGCAACACTCCCCCGCTCTCGCCCGACAACTTCATAACCAGCAGGCGTCAGCTTCGCAACCAATGCTTCCTCCCTGTCAAAGAGAACAAGCAAAAAAACTCTGCGCTCTCTTTGCACACTCTCCAACAAGTACTTTTTTTGATAGCTCCCCCACGATTGCTTCTGCAACGTGAGAACGGTTCCTGCTTCAACAGTAATAGTGTGATGCGCCCCGGCGGGGATGTCTTCAGGGCCTTCAAGGATGACGCCGCTCACCCTGAGCGCCTCGTGCGAGAGTTCTGTTTTTTCTACACGCAGCGTGAGCGTCACTTTCTTTCGTACAACACGCGGGTTTCGCTCCGAAGCCGCGTCACCAATCTTTATCTTCCGCTCCGTTCCTGCCCGCACCGTATCCCCTTCTTCTATGAGCTGGTGCAAATACCAAAAGTCGTCACTCTGCTCTGCCTTGAGCAGTACTTTGCCATTCTTCCAATCCTCTTTAATAATTTGCATGAGTGCGCTTCCTGACCGTTCTGCCAACGCCGGTGCCACCGATATGCAGGCGTTGCAGCAGGCGTTGCACAACCCATTAATGACCACTTATATAATATATTTGCCATTACCCTTTCTATTTCCCTTTCTTCTCCATTTTTTCCTAACGTCCTCTCACAACACGTGCTGCACGAAACCCGAGTGCTTCACCACTGCACCGAAAGCGAACAAGAGACCGAAAAACCTCCACTAAAATAAAATAAAAAAAAGCGACAACAAAAAGCAACAACCCCTGTGAGAACCCCTGCTTGACAAGGAAGCCAGAGAGAAACGGCGCAAACACCGTAGCCCCTAATCACGCACAGGCAAACACAGGAGCAAGCATGAAGCCACCCTTCCTTCACCTTCAGCCAGCGAGAAATAGCGTTCTCTTCACTTCGCTGTTTTCTTCTTCGACTTCCGCCCGGCTTTCTTTTTAGCAGCCCTCCCCTTCGACCGCTTCGGCGCGGCCTGCTTCACCACGCTACGACGCTTCTTCGAAAGCGGCTCTCGCGCCTTCGCCGCTCCTTGCCTCTTTGAGACCCTCACTCCCTTCTGTTTTTTCGCCCGCGCTCTTTTCGTAGATTTCGTAGCACTTCCTTGCTTTTTTGAAGAAGATTGCTTCTTCCTCGTGTGCTTTGAAGAGGACAGCCGGGCAGGAATGAACGGCACTTCCTCAATCTTGTCAACACCACGCTCCTCTTTTTCCAGCGCCTCTTTTTGCTTGCGCAAATCTTCCTGAATTTTTTTCAAAGCCTTGCGCGCTTCTAACTCGAGTGCGGATACGTCGCTTGACGCGGGCACTTCGCGAACACGCTCTCGCTCTCTTAAAACGCTCCGCTCCATCTCGCCATCCGCCTCCAGGAGGGGGCGGGGAGCATTACGAAGTGAAACATGAACGGCATGATCTTTCTTATACGTCTCCAAGACGAAAAAGATGCGAAGAATCGCTGCAACGGCAGCGCCGGCGCGCATCGACGTGGAAGAAGCGGGCATGCTGAGGACGAAAAGAAAAAACACTCCGTCAAGCACGGCTATTGCCGCGTGCCAGTTGAAGTTCCCCAAAAACTTCTCCTCAAGAAGCAACCGTGCAAGTCCTGCATTCAGCCTGACCGAATGGGCGTGCAGCTCCCACGCGAAAAAACGAAGGGCGAGGTTGCCAATGGCAACAAGAAGTGCGAATGCAAGAATCGGTAAAGGAAGAGCAACGCCAAGAAGCACGAGAAGGTAGATCAGCCAGAAAAGAAAAGAAACCAACACGACAACAACTCCTGAAAGGAAAATAGCCAACGACCACACCTGCCTTGCCAGCGCTGAAGAGGCCGCCTTGTTTTGATCTGCAAAAGCACTCGCCTCCTGCAAGGGCGCGCCGTCTCGACGCGAAGCAGTCTCGCCCTGTTTCGACGTATCGGCGCCCTCGCGTCCATCGTTACTGGCGGCACCAGCAACGCGCTCTCGATTAGCACTTGACAAAACCACTGACCAGCATCACCACCTTTGAACCTCAAAAAAGAACGCCTCTTTTTATGTTTTTTTATATTTTCTGTTTTCTGTTCTCCGTTATGTTTTCTGTGTTGCCCTGCGGGCTTTCGCAAGGCCAAAAGGGCGATACCAACAAAAAAAAGAGAAAGAAGAAAAAAAGAAAAGAGAAACGAAAAAACAGGAAAAAACACCAAAAGAAGCCCTGCGTCGAAAAGAAATATTTAAATAGTCTTGCGCGTAGGATTTGACTATGAATCAACGAGGACAAAGCGGGTCCCGAGCAGCAACCTTTGTTGTTCTCATCGGCGTGATCCTTTTCTTCTACATCCTCCTCCTTCCCGCAGAAGACCGCAACGTCCTCCTCAACGATGGTCCAACCTTCGTGCCAGGAGCGCCGTACCAAGGGCATGCACTCTTTGCCAAACAAGTAGGACTCGTCGTTCCCGGCGGCGAAGACGCGATCAAACACGCCCTCCCGCCTGTCCCGCTCTTTACGAGAAAGGACGCACAAGAACTCCTACGCGTTGCAAACGTAGCCGTGACGAGGAGCTTTCTAACCAACCGCAAAGCAACCTTTCGCTTCAACGCGCCGCCAGGAACAACCGATCCCGTCTTCCTCTCCTTCAACGTGGAAGAAGGGCACGGCAAACTCGGCATCGCGCTCAACGGCGAAACCATCTACCTCGACAACACCCCGCCAGGAAGCCCTCCTCCCATCACCCTCCCCTCGACCACGCTGCGAACGGGCGACAACAACATCACCTTCTTCACAGACTCCCCAAATCCATACTTCTGGTCGCGACACGCCTACACCCTGCGAAACGTTGTCATCGCAGCTGACGTCGTCGACAAAAGTTCCACCGTGGCAGAACAACACTTCTCGCTGAGCAGAGACGAACTCGGCAACACACAATCCGCCACGCTAGAACTCTTCCCCACCTGCGACCAGCCCGTATTCCTATCCATCAGCATCAACGGAGGACTGCTCTTCTCAAGCTTTGTTGAATGCAACACCCTCCTCACCCTCGAAGTCTCACCACAATGGCTCCGGCCGGGAGACAACACCGTTCAATACCTCATTGAAAACGGCGCGGTCTACATCGACCAAGCAAGAATCAACACCATCCCAAGGAAAGCAAGCCCGTCTCTTTTCTACTTCAACATCCCACCCGCCGCGTACAACGACCTCGTTTCGGGGAACGCACAAGCAATACTTACCATCTCCTTTGCAGAATTCGGGAAACGAAAAGTAGGCACGATCAACCTTAACGGCTACCTCGAAACCTTTGACACAACCGATGTGGCCTACCAAACACCCATCAGCGCCCGCTTCCTCAAACCTGCTGGAAACACCATTCACTTCCTCGCACAAGACCCCTTCATCATCCGAGAAGCTCGCATTGACCTCATCTAGTCGGCCAACCCCCCTTTCATCACCTATCGTTTCATCCTCGAGCGCGCAAAAGAAAAAAAAAGAGAGAACGGCCATGACACCCTCAACACCCCCTCCTCGCCAGGAACGCCCCTCACGCAAAGAGGAACCTAGCAAGCTCCGCGAGGCCGCAGTTAAAAGCGCTGTCGGTGCACAAAAAGTAGCAATCATCGGTTTACAAAAAGCAAAAGACAGCAAAGCAGGACTCTTCTTTCTGGCCTGGTTCCTCGTCTTCCTCGCAGACTTCTTCTTCCAATTCGAACGAGCCAACCAAACGTCCTACGCTTTCCTCATCCTCTACATCATCCTCGCCTTTCTTGCAGCGGCCCTCCTCGAAGGAAGCTTCCTCCACACACTCCCTATCGCCATCGCCCTCTCGCTCATCTCCTGGGCGCTTCCCTGGATCGTGAGCACCTACCTCATCCCACTAACGCCTTTCAGTGTCCTTCTCCTCATCATCTTCCCCGTCTGGCCACTCTACCTCGCCTTCTTCACAGGCGACGACTCCCGCATCACCATCTGGGCAAGGAGATGGTTCATCTTCTGGGCAGTAATCGGCATCATCATCAGCTTTCAATTCGTACACATAGCAACACCCCTCACCGAAACCATCCAATCAAGCCACCTCCCTGTCTTTCAAGCAATGACCTCCCTCTGGGACCAAGTCAAGGGCGGCGTCGTCACCATGATTTGGGGGCCTGTTGAAACAGGCAAACAACTCCCAAAAAAAATCGTCAATTTCATTGAAGGTTACAAACGCGACGTTCTCCTCTACCAAACCGAAGTAGACAACCCCGACAAAGAACTGCCCTACGCTGTCAAAATAGAAACCCGCCTCTCAGGACAAGAACCAATCACGGCAACCCAGACCACCTACATCATCTCCCAAGTCACTGCAGCAACCCTGCACGGCAACGCGTACGACATCATTCCTAGCTGCAGAAGCGACACCGGGATCAGCGGCGACACCTACCCTTCCAAAATCACCGTCCACGACAGACAATCCCGCTCCGTTCGATGCACGTTCAGCCCCGGCACCTTCCAGCCCGGACTGAGACGAAGAGCCACCGTATCGCTCACCTTCCCCTTCCGAACAGAAGCGATAATCCCCTTCGTCTTTATGAACCTCAACATCTACAGCGAGTTTGAACGCTACGAAGGTTTTGAAGAACTCTTTTCCGAAATCAAAAAACCCGTCGTGATCCAAACGCCAGGCCCGGTCAACCTCGCCGTGAAAGGAGACATGCAAACCCTCCCCGTCACCATCGACCCAGCACATCCTGAAGAGTTCGACCGACTCATCTCGTGGGAACTCAAACCCGCAATGCCACAACACAGCAAAGGCAAGGTTCGCTCCGTCACCAGAATGGAACTCGAAATCCCCCGCCCCTTCACCCTCAAAGGCTGCACACCCATCCAACCAGACCAAGTAACCCCTTCAGAAGAGGCGACAGTTTACCTCTGGAACAAAGCCCTTCTCAACGAGAGACAAGCCGTCACCAGCGTTGACTGCTTCCTTGCGATCAACCCGGAAGATGAAGCGCTCTCCACCCTGCTCACCTCAGACCCTGGAGCAACACGAACATTCAAAATCTCGGCGGATTACATCTTCGAACTCAGTGATCAAACAACATTCCGGGTGATTCAAGCATGACACCTCGCGCGCCGCGGTCCTCCTTCAGTCCGAACACGCTCGCCATCATCGCAGCACTCTTCTTTCTTGCCCTGCTCTCCTCCTGCTCCCAACCCCCAACCACACCCCCCATCTACCAAGGAAGAGAAGGCGTCGTGTTCGACTTCACACCTGGCCGACCGCCCGATGAAGTATTCGAAGGCAGAAGCTTCGTTCTGAGCATCCTCGCCCATAACAAAGGAGCAAGCTCGTTGAACAACAACTCATTCGGCATCGTCAAGCTCGGCTTCGACCCGCGGTACCTGCGCCTCACCAGAACACTCCTGCCAGACATGAACATCCAGCTTGAAGGAAAATCTGAAGCATACCCGCAGGGCGAGCAGAACGTCTTTGACATTGCGCTCTTCGAAGCAAAACAAGCAGACGCTTCGTTCTCTCAATCATATACAGACATTTCGCTTACCATGTGCTACCCGTATCGCACCTTCCTTTCCACCCCCCTCTGCGTTGACTTAAGCAAGTACTATGAAAACCGCAGAGATGAAGTGTGCTACGCAACACCCCTCGCCTTCCAAGACCAAGGCGCGCCCGTCGCCATAACCACCGTCGAATCCGACTTCCTCCCCCTCCCCTCGCCTGAAACAGAAGAGTTCAAAGTGAAACCTGACATTCGCATCACCATCACGCACATTGGCAACGGCATCATCCTCGCCCCGACACCTCAAGAAACACTAGCACAGCAATGCAGCCTGCAAGGAAGCGAAGAAACACTCAACACCGTGCACATCAACGCAACGCTCGGAGGAAAACAACTCTCATGCACTCCAGAACTCGTCCACCTAATGGAACAAGAAGGCACGGTCTTTTGCACCTTCCCGGGTGACGAGGGCGTGCTCGGAAAGTCAAACTACGAAACCATTCTCACCATCGAGCTCACCTACACCTATCTTGAGACCAAGAAAAAGCAAATAACGATAACACACGCTAGGCAAAGCCCGGGTCCGACGCTCGTAGAAGAAAGAGAATGCCAGGAAGGCATGATCAAGGTTGGCGAATCCTGCCTTTCGCTCTGTGAATACTGCGCAACACATCTGAGCGAGCCGCGCTGCGAATTCTTCAACGCATACCCCCTCTATAAGGAGAACGGCAGCAGCTTCTCGTGTTCTTGCACGGCGAGAGAGTGCCAAGTGCTCAACGCAAACAACCCTCTTGACCAGCAGCGATGCATCTTTAACAACCGCGCATGCGACATCGGCTTTTGCTGCGCAAAATAAAGAGCAGAAGAGCACGCCAGCAAAAGCGCTCGCCCTCTCCGCTCGTTGCCTTTTCATACCTTTTCGTTTTTCGTAACTGCGTCGCAAACTTTATAAATTATCATGTGCAGTGAGAACAAAAATATCGTTCCACCATGCACCGCAAAACACGATCAGCACTTTTCGTTCTCGCTGCCATAAGCGTTCTGCTTCTCTTCTCTTCATGCACCTTGTGGAATGGGAGAACCAATCCAGATTCGCCGCCTTCCACCAGGGAGTACTACGAAGGAACACGCGGCGTCGAAGCACGATTCGTGCGAGTGCCCCCGAAACTCTACTACTACGCCGGTGGAGGACGAGAAGACAACCCTATCGACATTGAAGTCGAAGTAGCCAACGTGGGCGCGAGCATGGCTCGAGGCGGACTCTACCTCTCCGGCTTTGACCCCAACCTCATCACCTTCGACGATATCTTCATCGACCCTGACGGAGCAGGAGCCTGCGCCCTTGACGTGGGCAACCTCGCAACGGGCAGGTTCGGCGCCGTGTTTCGCTGCGACGGGGTACGCATCGGGACGAGCAGGAGCGGCGGCATTGACGTTCGCATAGAAAACCTTGCGCAAACCATTGATGACGTCTTCGGGACGCATATTTCCTCCAAAAAACTCTTCACCAGCCCCATCAGCGTCGACTTTTCCAAAGAAGACAGCGGATGGCGAAGCGAAATATCCTTTGCGGGCGTCGACTACGAGTACGCCAAACGAGGCCGCCTCTTCCTCTCCCTCTTCGCCGGCCTGGACTTTGACCGCTACAACGGCCTCGAGTACATCCTTGCAGGAGACACGTACGAGTACCCAGGAGGAGAAACCGCCCTGCACACCTACACGGGCTACCTGCACGATTGGCCCGCAGGACTCGACGAAATCCGGCAAAACTTCCTCCTCACCAGCTGCTACCTTTACACCACCTACGCAACACCACTCGTCTGCATCGACCCAGAACCCTTCAACGAAGGAGAAAAAGTTTGCAGACCACGAACCATCACGTGGGGCAAGGGCCAAGGAGCCCCCGTCACGATAACATCCATCTACCAAGAAAACACACCTCTCAAAGTCCGCTTCGACTTTGAAGTCCGCAACGTCGGCACCGGGAAGATCTTCGACCCCGGCTACATTGAATACTGTTCACCGTACTTCCCCGGCCGCGTCACCAGCAAAATGCTCGACGTCGTTTACATTGGTGACGTACGAATCGGCACCGCCAGTCTCATCGAAGGAGACCCCCGCCTCGAATGCTCACCTGACTTTAAAGTCCGCCTCCAAAACGGCGTTGGGCGATTCACGTGCAGCTACGACATCAGCCGGCTGCGCAACCTGAAATCAGCCTTTGAAACACCACTCATCATTGAACTCTGGTACGGCTACTCCCAAACCGACCGAAGAACCGTCACCATCAAACGCATTACGTAATGCAGAACCAATCCTACAATACCCCCCTGTCGATAGATTTATAAAGGTGAACGTTGAGGAAAGAGGAACTAGAGGAAAACGAAACGATGAGCGGACACGTTTTTAAAAACACTGCCTTCCTCCTTCTCCTCACCGTACTGCTCGTCCTCGCGAGCTGCAAATCCTCTCCTGACACGAACACTATTCCGCCCCAATTCAAAGGAGGCAACGTCGGCCTGGAAATGTACTACTTAGACGGCATGCCTCCCGCTGTTATCTACGACAACGGCCAACTGCCCTTCGCCATCGGCCTGATCATCAGCAACGTGGGGGAGGCAGACGTCGGCCCGGGAACACCAAACCCCTTTGTAGAAGTGTCCCTCACCGGCATCAATCCTGTTCAGTTCGGCGTTACGGAAGCCGACCTCGTCCAAAGCCTCGCAACAGAGCTTCGCGGCTCAAAAATGAACTTTGACGGCCAACCCATTGACGGAGACATCACCCAAGTCACGTTCGATGGCCTCAGCTACCTCCCCGACCTCTTTGGCACATCACCCATCGCCATTCGCTCCAACCTCTGCTACGACTACCAAACATTCACCACTACCCAAATCTGCATTAAGAACGACGTTGTGGAGACTTCAGGCGACGTTTCTATTTGCCAAGCGAGAGGAGAAAAAATCCCGCAAAACTCCGGCGGGCCGGTTCACATAACCTCCCTCGTGCAAAACCCCCTCAACAACAATAAAATTCAGGTTGTTTTCCAAATAGAACACGTCGGGACAGGCCAAATCTTTGCCAGAACTGAGGGGGAACATTGCGACTATTCTGTGCGCAACTTGCGCAACAAAAACGTCGTTGACGTCATTGTACGACCGCTTGACGATCCTAACTACCGCATTTCCTGCCCGCGCTTTAAAGGCTCAAATCAAGGGTCTGTTGTTCTGCTCAATGGCGCGCCGACACAAGTCACGTGCACCATTGAAAACGTCGGAGGAAGTTCCGTCCAAGTCTTCCAAGACTGGCTCGACATCGAGCTGCGCTACCGCTACGGGCAGTACATCGACCAACAAATTCTTATCCAGGACACGCCCCAACCATAACCCCGCCTAGCGCCCGCCATTACTTTGTTGGAAAACACGAGAGATGCTGGGCAAGAGCCCTGCGCTAATCGCTCCTTGGAGTTGACTTTCACAATATTTAAAAAACCATTTTTATTCAAGTGCCACCATGCAATCAAATAGGACGCTTCATTCTCATTTCATAGCTGCGTCGCTGGCCATACTCCTCCTCGTTCTTGCCGGGTGCAGCGCCACAGACCAAAGCCCACCGCAAACAGCGCCAAGCACGAGTCGTGAGCAACCAGCAACCCAGCCCACAACACCACCTGCGCCTTCTGAAAAACCAGAGCAAGCACAAAAGCAGGAACAAGAACAAGAGCGCTTCTTTTCGCTTGCAGACGTGGCCAGCCATGCTACGAAGGAGGACTGCTGGATGGTCATCCACGGTAACGTCTACGATGTCACAGCATATGTTTCTTCCCACCCTGGCGGCCCCGCAATCCTCCAAGGGTGTGGCAAGGACGCGACCGACTTATTTGAAACCAGGCCGATGGGATCCGGCACGCCCCACTCTCAAGGAGCAAGGAATACGCTGCAGTCCTTCCTCATTGGCAAGCTCAAGCCGTGAAGCCTCTTTTTTTATGCGATTCTTCGATGCGAGACGCTAAAAAGAGTGCCCCCCACACCACTTGCGAGAGTTCTCACTGCGTGGTAGCGAAAGCTTTATAAGTTGATGTTGCTTTCTCCTCTGCTAAACCGACAAAAACGGAGGAAAAAAATCCCGAGCACCATGAGACCAACGAAACAACTCCTCACCATCACTGCCGCACTCCTCATCACCCTCCTCTTAGCAGGGAGCACGCTCGCCTACACCGTCTACTCAACGACGAGCACAGGACGATACTACCCCTCGTACCACTACACCCGCTGGAGCAGGAGCTCACAACCAGTGAACCTCTACATCGGGCCAGGCCCGACAAACATCGACAACTCAGCAAAATTCTACACCTACACGTCACCGCCCCGCTCAGGAGGATTCTCCCCGGGCGGCGTCGGCCAACTCTGGGGCCTTCGCAAAGCAGTCCCCTACATCTACTCTCCCGTCAACTACCCCACGTGGTACCAACCCTACTACGCCTACCCCTACGCTACGACCTGGTACGGCAATTACTATCCGCGAAGAGCAAGTCTCAACGCGCCGTTCTACAACGCTTTCAGCAGCATCGGCTTCTAACGGCTGAGAAAAAACTTACTGAAGAAAACAATGCACACTCGCTTGTTGAGACCGCGCTTTTTCTCCACTTTTACGACGTTTGCCGAGCGCCCTCGCGAACCACAAACGCCAAGAGCGCTTCGAGCTGGACGAACTCGTCAGCGCCTTCAACAAGGTGGAACTCAGCCTCGCCGCACCGCTCCGTTATAGCAAGCTTTAACGCATCAGGGAAGTCCATATTCCAAACCTGCTGTTGAAGCTGCTTAATGACATCAAGCCCCGACAAGCCATAGGTAAGCATGGTTGAAAACAACTCATCCCTGGCTCGCTTAAACTCGCCCTTGACCGCCAAGCTCAACACGTTTTGAAGCTCCTTTGGGCGCGCCAAGCTTGCCAAGAGAAAAATTGAAGACTCAGAAACCTTCTTGCTCATCGCGGCGCACGCCTGCAAAATATTTTCAGCCTTCCTCACATCCCCTCTGCACGCATCGAAAAGCGCCTTCTTCGCATTCTCATCAATAGTGAGCGATTCCTCCTTTGCAATACGATCCACGATCTCGTACAAATCCTGCTCGCTCAAGGGCTTAAACTTGAACAGCGTACAGCGAGACTGTATGGGATCAATGATTTTGCTTGAGTAATTACAACTCAAGATGAACCTGCACGTTTGCGTAAAGTTTTCCATCGTCCGCCTCAACGCTTGCTGCGCCTCCTTCGTGAGCGCATCACACTCGTCAAGATACACAATTTTAAAGGGAGCATCACCAAAAGGGCGCGTCCTGGCAAAATCTTTTACTTTAACGCGAATAACATCGATGCCCCGCTCGTCCGACGCGTTCAATTCTAAGAAGTTCTCCGTCCACGCCTCGCCGAAGAGCTCCCGTGCAATAACAAGCGAGAGTGTCGTCTTCCCAACCCCCGCAGGGCCTGCAAAGAGCAAGTGAGGCATGTTCTTCGCCTTGACAAACGAGGAAACCCTGCCAACAACATCTTCCTGGCCTTTGATTTCAGAAAACGTCCTTGGCCTGTATTTCTCCGTCCACACCGCAAAATCCAT
The DNA here is from genome assembly GCA_003694805.1 of Candidatus Woesearchaeota archaeon. Lineage (NCBI taxonomy): Archaea > Nanobdellati > Candidatus Woesearchaeota > Candidatus Woesearchaeota archaeon. Next base: position 12,939 of record RFJU01000082.1, read on the forward strand.
AGAAAAAGAGTGACCCTCTTGCGTTATTTAAACCTTGCCACTCCGAGCACCACACCCGAACGCCAACCCAAAAAAAAACGCTGCAGGTACACAAAACAAGAACGGCCTTTTAAAAGCAGCAGTGGCGAGCAGCCCTGCCGAACTTCATCACACCTATCACTACACCTACAAACCTAGACGATATCCTCTTCACTCACGACAACGTAATCACCTGTCGCGATAACGGCAGAGTAAGGAATGAGCAAGTCCCCTTCTTTTGATCGCTCAAGCTCGAGCTTCTCCGTGTAACTCGTCGGGCTTTTCAAAACAATATGAATTAATTCACCTGAACTCGCCTCAAAAATGATGTCTCCAACCTCGCCAAAACGTTTCCCCGTCTTGGACACGACAGTCTTCCCTAAGAGCTGCTTAGAAAACTTCTTCTCTTGTTCCTTTGCCATATCCTCGTCGATTGCTGAGCGAGTATTTAAAACTTTCGCTCGACGACAACAGAGCACACCCCCCTCTGAGAAAAAGCAAGAATCCAGTTCTTACGCACGACCTTTGTGTTCTGGAAGCAAGCAAAAAGTTTATATGCACAACACGCGTAAGAAGGCCTATCGTGCGGTCGACTGTTTAGTAGTTGTACATGAGCACCTCTTGCTTGAGAAAAAAAAAAGGAGAAAACAGGAAAGACTGCCATCAACCCATAAAACGCTCAACAAGGCCAGAAAAACGCCTTTGAAAAACAACACCTCCGCCATGACGTGGTACACCGCACTCGGCTTCAAAGAAAACCCGCTCGATATTCGCCCAAACCCGCGACTCGTCGGCCTCCAATACGAAGAAGAGCTGCTCAAGAACTTCATCTTAAAAGGAGAACTCTGCTTCCTCACAGGCCTGACAGGGAGCGGCAAAAGCAGCCTCCTGCGAAGAGTCGAACAAACCCTCCCCGGCCACACCTTCATCTACCTCGACGCACAAGACCTGCCCCCTGGCTTTCGCCTCGAAGACGAACTCAAGAAGAAAAGGTCCTTCTTCGACCGACTCAGGCTGCGCAACTTCCCCTCAAAAACACCCGTCCTTCTCATTGATGAATTCCAAGACACCGACCCCCGACTCGTCCTCGAAGCACGAGCCAAGTGGGAAAACAAACAAGCACGACGCATCAAGGCCATCATCATAGCCCAAATCGACAAAGTCCTGCGCAACGTCACGCCCGCCTTCAAGGAACGCCTCGGCAACCGCATCATCGAACTGCGAACGCTTGACAGCGACGAAATGAAAGACATCATTCGCCTCAGACTTAAACGAGGGAGAAAAAACTTCTCTCAGAAGATCGAAGAAGAAGCCCTCGGCCTCCTCGTAGCCTGCGCCGACGGCAACCCCCGGCGCTTGCTAGAATACACCGAACTCCTCTTTGACTTCCACCACACCAAGTTCGGCCAAAACAACCCACTCATCAAGAACCCGCGCTACCGCATCACGTACCACGCTGCAAGGGAAATCCTCGCCGTGAACGGCATCAACGTTGCACAGTACTCAACATCAAAACCCAGAGCACGAGGTATTGAAGCGTTCAAGAAAAAATTCAACCAGCAAGAGCGCGCCCTACTCAGATTCCTCATGACCGGCCAAAAAACGTACAGAGACATCGCAAGACATCTTCGCACAACAAAGGCCAATGCAAAGAAACAAGTCCAAGCTCTCAAACGAAAGGAGGCTGTTGTCTACGCAGGAAAGCGTGGTAAGGACGGCCTGTTTGAAGCCGCACCAAAAATTAAGCGCCTGCGGGTGAACGTGTGAGCGCTATGCTTTTCTTTTCAGAGCGGTTCAAACGCTGGCAAGACCGGCACCGCCACGATATGAGCGAACTCGACAGGGTTGAGCGTGAACTCAAACACATACAAGACAACCCCCACACTGGCAAGCCCCTCGGCATCCCTTGCCTTCATGAAAAAAAGTTTGGAAACAAGCGCATCCTCTACCTGTACTACGACGACCTTCACGCTGTTTTCGTCATCGATGTCGTTGACAAAAAACACCAGAAGCAAGAAATCTCCCTTATTAGAGAACATGTGCACCTTTTTCGAGACCACATCCAAAAAGCATTCCACAAAAACACGCAAGCAAAACACGTAAACAATACCGGACCATAATCAACAAGGCCAAACAACAAGAAAAAAAACACCTTTGCTTACTCGCGGCTCTCACCATCCGCAGAAGAGGAATTGTCTTCGGCAGTCGCGCTTCCCCGCTCAGAAGGCATGCCGAGCAGCTCCCGAACTTTCTTAATGTGCTTGCACACCCTCCCCTCCCTTACAGCACTAATAATGAAATCACGGCATTCACAAAACGGTTGCACAATGTCAACGTGATAGACGTCCTTGCCAGACTCGCTTGGCACAAGAAACTTCTCCGATCCTCTTTCTTGAACAATATTCATGACTCATCCTTCCCACGCTCTTGCTTTGACTCGGCGCCCTGAGCGCCTTCGTGCTTCGTGACAGTTCCGACGTTTGCTTCTTTCTTCGCGTCTTCTTCTCCAGCACCGTCTGATTGTGGAACGACCAGCGGAGCCGCCTCTGGCAAAATAGCATCATCTTCTGTCTCAGTCTGCTGCTGCTCTTTTGTTAGCCGCTCCTCCTCCGCTTCAATCTCCTCCTCAACGTCTTTGCTCAACGGCTCGAGAAGCGTCGGCTCACCGGTAAAGATGCTCGCCTCCTTTTGTTCCGCCCCTTCTTCGAGTTTCACACCCTCTTGTTCAGGAGGGTTCGCTTCCTCACTTCCTGCAGGCAACACCTTTTCACGCTCGAACAACGCGTCACGCTCCAACTCGTCGTTCTTCTCTCTCACCGATGCAATTTTCTGCTCAATTTCTTGCAAAAACACTTCCTGCTCTTTTTTTTGCTCTGGAGAGATTTCAATTTTTTCAAGCGCCTGCTTTACTTGCGCAGGTTCAGGAAGCGGCGAAGCCTCTTCTTGAGGAGGAGGCGGCTCGGGCTTTTTCACGTCTTCAAAAAATTTGTCTACATCAGCCTGGTCCTCAATGTCAAAATACTCGTAGAACTTTTCAGAAAGCTTGAGCCGATACGACCTTCCTTCCGGCACTTTCGTAACGAAACCGAACTTGACAAGCTCAGCAATGTGCTCGTACGCTCCAGAACCACGAATCTTTACCACATCCGCCTGAAGCGGGTTTTTCTGATACGCAATTACTGCCAACGTCTCCATGATGGGCATAGCGAGTTCCGTGTCAGCAACGATTTGCTGAACGAGTGAGAGGTACGCCTCGCGAACGTTCATCTTCCAAGCGCCGTTCTCCTCAAAAAACGTGAGCGCGCTGCCTCGCTCATCATACTCTTGCTTGAGCTGGGCCAACGCCTGGTTGAGCTCGCCAATGTCAGCGCCGGTCAAGCTCGAGAGTTGATCGACCTTCATTGGTTTTCCAGAAGCAAACAAGAGCGCCTCGACCTTCTGCTTCAGGGGCAAATGATCGCTAGAGGGTTGATTGCGAGAAGGCGACGGGCTTGGCTCCTTCAACGCCTCATGCAGGGCTTCAGCTGAACCAGCGTTTTTTTCTTCTTCCACCGTTCTTGCGTTGCACAAGTGCCAAATATTTAAAGGTTTTGAGAACAAAACCCTTTTTTTTCCATATTGAAATCATTTTGTGGGTGAAGCCAAACACCCACTCCCCCGGTCCCGGCTTCACACACTTCTTTCAAAGACGCAAAAAGAACAAAACTTTAAAAGAAAGAACCAAAGAAACACAAAAAAAAACAAGCCACAAAAACCCCGCTGCACAATGCCCCTTCTCAACGACCCCCTCATCCTTACTATCCTCAGCATCACCCTCGTTAGCCTCATCTCGTTCATCGGCGCCATCACGCTCGCACTCACAACTAAAACACAACAAGCAATCACCATCTACCTCGTCTCCTTTGCAGCAGGCACCCTCTTAGGCGACGCCTTCCTCCACATCCTCCCAGAACTAGGAAGCCTCAACACCGAACTCTCAACAGGCATTCTCATCCTCGCAGGCATCCTTGCAAGCCTCATCCTTGAACGCTACCTTCACTGGCAACACTGCCATAAACACACAGACCTCGCCCACGCCCACCCCTTCGCCTACATCAACCTCGCCGGTGACGCAATACATAACTTCATCGATGGCGTCATCATCGCAAGCAGTTACCTCGTCAGCACCAGCGTTGGGGTAGCAACAACCCTCGCAGTTATCGCCCACGAGATACCCCAAGAACTCGGCGACTTCGCCATCCTCATTCATGGAGGGTTTCGAAAAGGAAAAGCCCTCCTCTTCAACTTCCTCACCGCGACAACCGCCTTCCTCGGCGCCATCGCCGCCCTCCTCCTCACTACTATCGCCGAAAGCGCCACACCCTACCTCCTCGCCTTCGCTGCAGGAAACTTCATCTACATAGCATGTACAGACCTCATCCCCGAACTCCACAAAGACGCGTGCGAAGCCAAACCAAAACAAGCAACACTCGCAGCCTTCCTCCTCGGCATCTTCGTCATGCTCGCCCTCAAGCTAACACTAGGATAACCGGCCAAAACCAACTAAAAAAATAATCTAACGAAAAATAATCTAACTCACCCGCAAGAGCTTTCTGAGCACCAAGCTCAACACAAGAGAAAACAAAATATACGTTCCCAACCAGCCAGGACGCCACCCGAACAAGCTTACCGACCCCAACGGCTTTACAGGCTCGTACCCAATCTGAATCTCACGAAGAACACTCCCTTTCACCTTCACCCGGGGAGGAGCGTACTCCCTCCCTTCAGAAATGACCACTTCCGCCCCGTGCTCTTCAAAGAACGCGCCGGAACCGAATTTTACCTTCAACGAATACTCCCCCACGTCACCTGCCAACTTCCACGTAGCAACGGAAACGCCGTCTTCTTCAACAAGCGGAACGGTCAGCGGCGACTCGTTTCGCAACGGAGGAGACGAGGACAACGTCACGTCCCCCTCGAGACCGTCACTAAAAATCGCCCGCACCTCAAACACGTCCCCCGGACCAATAGGAAGATAAGCAAAATGTGCATTCAACCAACCGAAAATGATGATGATCGGGATCATGGTAAATAACGTCGGACGAAACGAGTGGCGCATGTACTCCAAATTCTTCGGCATGAGCTTCGACTGCACTTCCATCAACTTTTTCGGATCATCCTTAAAGCGCTTCATATCCTGCTGAAGCTGCTTCATTTCTGCCTTGAGCGTCCGCATACGCTCCTGATCTGTCAAGTACTTGTACGCAACCGTTACGAGAACGCTAATCACGGAAGCAATAATCAAAATCCCCAGCCAAGGAGGAAGCAACAAGAGCGGACCTAAAAGAGGATCAAGCAAGAAATCAAGAACCACACGACCACCTCCACACTTCCGAGGACATCACCACACCCCTTGTCTCAAACACGCTACGAACATCCGACACCACCATGAACGGCAAAGAAAGCACCTATATAAAGATAGTGCTTGGCCGTCAACGAGTACTTCACACCCCGCAAGAACTATTTCCCCATAAACTTCCTCAACATCGGATTCATATCCATAACGTGCTGCTGCGCAACCTCTTCATACAACCGATACACAATCATAATCGTCAATAAGAGCCCCGTTCCTGACGTGAGTGCCCCCAAGAGGTCTGCACTCGCCGCCAAGAGACCTACCGCCAAGCCACCCATGACCGTCAACGGCGTTATGTACCGCTCAAGCATGCGCTCTAACACGCGAGGATCCTTCCGAAACCCCGGAATTTGCAAACCTGACGCCAACATTTGCTTTGCTTGCGACCGTGCATCAAGCCCCGAGGTCTGCACCCAAAACCACGAAAACAGCACTGAACCCGCTGCGAACAAAAAAACGTAGAGTATTGCTTGAAAAAACAACGTTGCCGAAACGTTGCTCACACCCCCTACGATGATGTTTCGCAACAGGTTCGGATTGAACAACAGCGCGGCAAGACCGCCAATCGGCGTTCCTGAATCACTAAACTCTCCCAAAAACGTCCCATGACCCAGCCAACCTTGCAAGAGGCGGGCAAAGAGTTGGACGTTCGCGATGAGCGCTGCAACCAGAATGACAGGAATGTTGCTCGTGTAAAAAAAGTTAAGTGGCCAGCGAACCCCGTGCCCCCTCACACGACCAAAACTCAACGGGATTTCAACCTTCATTGCCTGCGTGTACACCACCACAGCAAAGATAAGTGCGGTCGCGGCAATGGAGGATATGTGCAAAAGCGCCGTTGCAACATCCCCATCGGCCAATGCGCGAAACAAATCAGGCAACACCCCAACAAAGGCAGAAGCCGCTCTTTCCTCACGAAGGGGGCTGAGAAGACGAATGAACAAGTGCTGAGAAACACCTGCTGCAATGAAGAGACTGATACCTGAGCCAAACCCCCACTTCGAGATGACCTCATCCATGAACATGATCATCAAACCACCAAGGGTGAGCTGAAACACCAAAATA
>RFJU01000083.1 GCA_003694805.1 Candidatus Woesearchaeota archaeon
ACGTCTATCTCATCGCCGCCGATGGCTGGACCGAAGCCGCTCAGCCCCGTGGCGTCATCGAAGACAAGCAGCGCAAGATCAAGGAAACGCCCGACCTGATTATCGGCTCGAAGCAAAAAGGAGCCAAATACAAAATGGACCTGCTGCAGCCAAACCTGGTTGCCACGCACTTTTTCGCTTCACAACTGCAAGCCATCGAAAGCAAGCAACAAAAAGCAGAAGCATTGCAGCAAAAGTTGGAAGAGTTGGAGGAGCAACACGGTGGGGACGAAGAGGCGCCTCTGTCCGAGATTCGCGAGGAAGGCAAAAAAGCCAAAATAGCGGACGTGGAGGAAAGACTGAAGGAATACGAAACGATTATGGTAAAGGTGTTGAAGCCTGAAGCATACACCAAAGTGCAGGAGGCAAGACGTGCTTTTGCAGAAGCAACAGAAAGGCTGGACTCCCTCGCAGAAAAACCGGAATACCTCCCATTTTTTGCACCGTTGCGAGGGAAACGGGGAAATGTTACAAAGACCAACGTCAACAAGCGGTTGAATCAATTGAAAGATCCCGACAGCCCTGAGCGAATAGCCCTGCAAACATTCATTGACGCAAGCAGCAATGTGGAACGAGCGAAACCCCGCTTGCAGCAGGCAGAGACGGAATTTGCCCAAGCAGTGGCTTCGCTGATCAACCAATATTCGGAAAGTACGGAAGTGCAGGAAGTGCAGGTGCTCAGAACTTATCACCAACTGCTGAAGCGCCTGAACGAAACCGAGAAGGAGATCAAAGATGCACAAGCCAGTCTTGACCGCGCCGTGCTCCACCAGTACGCCCGCCTGAGCGAAGACGACATCAAAGCACTGGTGATCGAAGACAAGTGGCGCGCCGCCCTCGAAAAAGCCCTGCACGCCCGCACCGACTCCATCGCCGCCCTCCTGGCAGCCCGCCTGCACGAGCTGCACGAGCGCTACGCCCGCCCCCTCCCCGGGTTGGAGCAGGAAGTGGCCCGCCTCACCGAAACCGTACACCAACACCTCAAAACGATGGGACTGTCATGGTAAAAATCAAAGACACGCACATACCGCCTGGTTACAAAAAGACCGAAGTGGGGGTGATCCCGGAGGAGTGGGGAATTTCCACTATCGGGGATCTGTTTCATATCAAAGCGGGCGGGGATTTTACCCCACATAATTCTAGTTTTGAACGTAGTGAGCAGTATCCATTTCCTATATATGCAAATGGGCTAGAAAACCAAGGTCTTTATGGGTTCACAACCTCTCCCCAATGTGAAGCGGGTTCTATTACAGTAACTGCACGTGGCACGCTTGGAGTAGCCTTTTACCGTGACACACCTTTTACCCCTATAGGCAGATTGTTGGCTTTGCAACCTAAATCTGAATTAGAAGGAAAGTTCTTTAGCGCATATCTAAATACGTTTGCCCACTTTGCCATTGAAAGCACGGGGGTACCCCAGTTGACAGCACCGCAAATTTCACGGTATTGGCTTCCCCTTCCCCCCCTTTCCGAGCAGCGCGCCATAGCCCGCGTGTTGTCGGACGTGGATGGGCTGCTGGAGGCGCTGGATGGGCTGATCGAAAAGAAGCGC
>RFJU01000084.1 GCA_003694805.1 Candidatus Woesearchaeota archaeon
GGTGTGAGGTGTGAGGTGTGAGGGCGCTGGCGCGAATGGAGAAACTGCTCGCACTTTTGGCCGTTCACAGATGATCGTGTAACATCATTCTCGCCCGGTGCCGCGGCGCCGCGGCTCGCCGATGCCCTCGCACACATTCGCCAGATGGCATGGGTGGATCGATGTCGACACAACAGACGGCAAGAAGATTGTTTGGCAAGAAAATGTAGGGCTACTCTTTCGCCGTCTGCTGTGGGGGTCGACACGGCCGGGGTCTGCGACCTTTTTTCGCAGGTAACCGCATTCCGATCACAACGGCCCTTCAACCTGCGGAGTCGAAAAAGGGGTCAGGACTCTTTTTTGGGTTAAAGGCCGTTTGAACTCTCTTGCCAATACTGCAAAAAAAGAGTCCTGACCCGAATGGCACTGTCGCCTCTCAGCTTGCGCGCGGATTGAGCTTGGCGTGGCGGGGAGTTTTTTTTAAAATCCGCCAAGCTGAAGATTGGCCTGGTTGTAATGCCCGTCCTTGGCTATAAATCGATTGCCCTCCTTGGGAACTCTCGCCAAAGAGACCAAGGAGGGTTTTTCGATGGCTGCATACATACCAAATTCTCCGCAACGGGACAGCCTCAATTTTCGGAAAGTCGCCGATGTGTTTCTCTCGGCAAAAGGGCTTCCGTTTGCCAATGTTCTTTCGGCCGAGCGTATCGAGCGTGTTTTTGCCAAGCATGGCAACCTTTTCGGCATGCATGGCATTTACAACGTCGCGATCGTGGTCTGGGCGTTTCTTTCGCAAGTGCTGCGTGACGGCAAGGAGGCTTCGTGTCAAGCGGCCGTGGCACGGATCGTGAGCCATTGCCAGCAGGAAGAACTTCCGTCTCCGACGGCAGATACGGGGGATTACTGCCGAGCTCGAGCCAAGATATCCGAGGCCGCGTTGCGTGACCTGAGCTGTGAAGTGGCTGAGGAAATGGAACAAGCGGCTGACACAAGCTGGCTGTGGAAAGGCAGGCTTCATCCCAAGCTGGTCGATGGCTTCAC
>RFJU01000085.1 GCA_003694805.1 Candidatus Woesearchaeota archaeon
CGCAACGCCAAACCCATCACCATCACCATCCGAACAAACACACTCCTGCGCCACACCATCACAATCCTCATCCACACCATTCCCACACACCTCAACCGCACCAGGATGCACACCCGCATTGCTATCATCACAATCAGGACCATTCGAGCAGCCAGCTCCATACCCGTCATGGTCATTATCGACGCCATTCGTACACGGAGGAACATTGCTAACGCTTGCTTCAAACGCGCCAATGTCAGGTGTTACTAAACGAGGCTCCCCCATCAAATCATACGGTCCTGCTGTTGGGTAAGCAGGATCTGCTGCATCCACTGCTGGATTCAACAAACTATCCACTAAATCACCAGGAAATTGAATACTCGATGAAGAATCGGTGAACTTTGCTCCCTGCGGGTCCTTGATTATCTCCGCGATGGTGGCTGACTGCGTTGAGTGAGCATCGCGGATGCTCCCACTCGCGCCGCAGTCCCCAGACCAGTTCTGCCACTCCTCAAGCGTCAAGACCCCTGGCATCGACGATTTACAGTCAATCACGCCGTCATGATCGATGTCATAGTCGCAATGAGCAAGATTATGGGCACCACGACCATGACCACCATGCGTGTCTGTTGGATAGACATTATTCACGAAGTCGAAATCGGCGTCGTAGCCACCCACTTCAGCACGACACCGTGCATTCGCTACGTCAGGATTATCACCAGGTTTTTTGCAAACAACATCAACCATGGCGCAATTCCAAAGGACCCGCTCCGTAAATACACAGTTGTAAAAGTCAATGTTTCGCGGAACACCGGGAGGACACAGCTCACCGTACGTTGCGTGGCCAGCAATATAGGGGGCGCCATCAGAGAAGGTAACATGGCGAAACTCCAGGTCGTACGCACAAACAATATATGCTCCTTCTTGCGAGTCGCCAAACTCCGAGTCGATAAAGGTGATATTGTGCGGTAGCTTCGGGTCCGTCGCGGAGGACGGGTGGTTTCCCGTCTGAATCATCAGTCCATGATTCGAAATGGCTCTCATCCTCGTTCTGATCACGGTGACATTATACGTTCCGATACTAAGTGAAAATCCATTTCTCGCATGCTCAAGAAACACATCTTCCACAACGCTGTTCCTCACAGTCCACATTTTCAGAACGTACGATCCGCCTACTTCCCATGTTGGCGCAGCATTGTCAATTGGGTTGAACACCGCGTTCCGAACGTGGACACGACGCAAAGTGATGTCGTCATGAAAGTAAAACTGGTATTGATTACCTGTGAGGTCAACCCACCCACCGAAAAAATGTATATCTGACAGTACCGTATGAGCTATTGGTTTGTTCACAGCTCGGTTTGTTAAGGTTGTTTGCGATGAGGCGATAACCGTGAATCCTGACATTTCGAAATTTCCAGCATTATCGTGGTGGATTCCATTCGGGTCCCACGTCGTCGCGGGCCACAGGATTTCAGCGTCAGGCCCAGGAGGCACATCATCCCACATCCAAATCCGGAACTTGCCATTTCCCTGAAGCGCAACCGAACCCTCCCACGAGGCTGACGTGCTTGATGACCAGAAGGTTGGAACCCAGTCCGCCATCGTAGCGTGGCCAAAATTCGGCTGCCCGTTCGTTTCGTAGTATGCGCCGTGCCCAGGTGGCAAATGAACCATTGCACGTACCTTCTCGTTGATCGCGGAGGATGAAGAAAGCCCTCCAGCTGGAATATCACATTCATACACGCCTCCCCCTAAATCCACACAACGAGACTCGTCCACATCCAAAAGATCAAGAGCAATGTACGACGTGTCCACTCCTGCCCCCTGCAACTTGAGCACCGGTTTGCCAGAACAATCCGGAAGCGTGTCAATCTTTTCATTATAATACCAGCCCGGCCCGACGCTAATAGTATCTCCACACTGCACCACCGAAGCCGCCTTATCAATCGACCTGAACGCACAACTTCCTGACGTCCCTGCGGAGTTGGAGAGGCCATTACAAGAATCGCTGCCATCCACTCGCACATAGTACGTTGCACCCATCACGCCCTGCGCTAAGAACAATAAGAGCGCGAGCACAATGAAAACCCTGGGAAACACCCTTCTGGCCACGTACAACTCACCATAACGTTAATTTAAATACTTTTTGTTTTCTCAATTTGTTTTTCTCAACGATCCCTCTCCTCCAACCCCCCCTCCCCAAAAAAAACTCTTAACATCATTCCGAGAGCTCAGCACAACAAGAGATAAGCTTTTAAATGAGTAACATTCTTAAGTGCACGCTCAACCCCTTCTTATTTATTCAAGAAAAGAAGTGGTTTCCTTACGTTCAGGAAGAATCTCAAAGCAAGAACGGCCTACCAAAAACACAAGCACGTTCCAAATAAGAGGTGTGAAAAGACCATGACACTACGAAGCAACGCTCAACCCATCGGCAAAGAAGGAGAGCGCGCCCTGAGCAAAGCGACCATGTCCATTGCAGGCGTGGGAGGCGTCGGGAGCATCATCGCAGACGCCCTCGTTCGAGACGACATTCAAGTACGCATCATTGACAAAGGGCGTGTTGAAGAAGCAGACGTCCCTCGCCAAACACTCTACACGGCAGAAGACCTCACCCGCTTCAAAGCCAAACAGGCGAAGAAACGGCTCGAAGCCATCAACCCACAAACAAAAGTGAAAGCA
>RFJU01000086.1 GCA_003694805.1 Candidatus Woesearchaeota archaeon
ATTTTGGTTAGGTGTGGTGCAGTTGCGATTATAATTGATGGAATTCCTTTTTCTTGAGCAATAGGTAGACCCGGGCCAGCGACTGGAGAACAAACAGGACCTATAATTGCAGTAACATCGTCAACGTTAATTAATTTTTGGATTGCGCTAACCCCGTCAGGTGAACACTGATCATCTTCTACAATTAGTTCTATTTGCTTTCCACCAATGCCGCCTTCAGCATTAACTTCATTAACTGCCAATGTTATTCCTGCTAGAGCACTTTCTCCGATTGAAGCAGCTTCCCCTGTCAAGGGGAGTGACACGCCTATTTTTACTACAGAATCCTCATCAGTAACGCGACCGCCCAAGAACATCGATGTTACTAGCACCGCTCCAATCACTACAATAAGGAGCACAATCCAGACTGATACATTTTTTTTCATTTTTGCTCAACACCTCGCTTGAGGAATTCTTTTAATATATATTTACAATTAACTCTTAACTTATATTTAAGTTTATTGATTTAAATATTGTTAAATATTGTTTTGTTTGATAATGAGATAATCTGACTCGTTTCTCGTATGGTGGTAGTTTATAGTCGTTATGAACGTGTTTTCCGCTTGTTTTCCAAATGTATAAAAAGGGTGTTTGGGTTCTTTTGTGCCTCCCGTTTGGAGGTGGTCTTGGTTGGGTAAGCGTTTGGTTGTGGGTCTTTGGAAGCAGGGAGGTTCTGCAAGGGAGCGTAAGCTCTTGCCTCGTGAGAAAGTTCTTCGAGCGGTTGTTGAGGATGATAGGGATTTCGTCACGCGAATGGGTGTGGTTCCTAAAGAAGCGCTGAAAGGGCCTGATGGTACGGTGGTGGACGTTGAGGGTGGCGGGCGCTTTGTCGTGCTCTCACCTGGTTTTGAGGATGTGAAGGACGTGTTTGAGCGGAGTGCTCAGAAGGTTCTCGCAAAGGATTTGGGCGTGGTGGTTGCTAAGACCGGGATGGAGAAGGGGTGGCGTGTTCTCGATGCGGGGACGGGCTCGGGCGTCGCTGCGCTTTTTTTTGCTCGTTTCGCAAAGTCCGTGGTTTCGTATGACGTGGTTGCTGAGCGTTCGCGTTTGGCGGAGAAGAATGCAGAGATGATTGGTGTCACGAATGTTTTGTTCAAGACGGGTGATGTGTTTGAGGGTGTTGAGGAGCGTGGTGTTGATTTGTTCTTTCTTGATGTTCCCGAGCCGCATCGGGCTCTTGTGTCAGCAAGGGCTGCGTTGAGGCCGGGTGGTTTTTTGGTGGTGTACACGCCGCATATTCTTCAGGCGTTGTCGGTGGTGCGTAGTGCTGGGAGTGGGGAGTGGTTGTATGAGGGGACGTTTGAAGTGATTGAGCGGGAGTGGCTTGTTGATGAGCGCAGGCTTCGGCCGCATAGTGGCTTGTTGCACACGGCGTTTTTAACCTTTTTGCGTAAACTTTTTTAAGGATTGAGGGCAAGAAGTAGTTGTGGTTGATGGCGCTTTCGTTGCTTGTTGAAGGGTTGCGGGAGCGGTGGTGTTTGGTTGTGAAGGCGGAGGGGGGTTTGGTTGCTGGTAAGAGTATGAAACGCGAGCTTCGCGTCCTTGGCGTGGATGACGCGCCGTCTGTGCACGGTCAACGAGGTCCTGTGTTAGTTGTCGCTCCGCTTTTTCGTGGTGGCTCGTTCATGGACGGTCTTTTGAGTACGCATGTCACGAGGGATGGTGATGACGCCTCGTACCGCTTGGCTGAGATGATTGAGCGTTCGAAGTTCAAGTCTCAGCTTCGTGCCGTATTCTTGGACGGGATTGCCGTTGCGGGCTTTAACGTGGTGGATGTGCAGGCGCTCTCTCTAAGGACGGAGGTTCCTGTTATTGTTGTCATGCGTGAGCGTCCTGATGTTGAGGGGATGAAGCGAGCGCTTCTTCGCTTGAGTATGGGTCATAAGGTGGCCTTGCTTGACCGTGCAGGGCCTATCGAGCCCGCGGGGAGTATTTTTATTCAGCGCGTGGGCATCTCTCGGCAGGACGCTGTGGAGTTGCTTCGCATTTGTACGGTGCGCGGTCATATTCCTGAGCCGGTGCGGGTCGCTCATCTTATTGCTTCCGGCGTGGCTGATGGTGAGAGCCGCGGGCGGGCGTGATGTGGTTGCTTCCTTTTTTGCGCTGCCAGCGTCGGCTGAAGTGTTGGGTTGCCTTGCGTATGTGAGATGCGTGTCCTGCGAGGAAGAGAAGTGCTGTGCTGGTGGTTGTGAAAAGAAGGATGTTTTTGAGGGCGTGGGTGAAGAAGGATTCTGGGAAGAGTTTGATGAGCGTGCTGCTTTTGCTGAACTGCCAGTTTCCCTGGGGGAATACGACGTGGTGGAAGAGGGTGAAGGTGTTTGGGAAGAAGAGCGTGCTCGTAGCGAGGAGGAGGGAGAGTGAGAAGGCGAGGTAGCTTGCGAGGCGAAGGATGGCGCCAATTGCGGTGAGCGGGTGGATTCCGAGGAAGACGAGGAGGAGAAGGGCTGTTGTTGTCGCTGCGATGCTGGCTGCGTTAACGCGTTTGGTCTTGTGCACGAGTTGCTTGACGTCTTCCATGTGTTTTTGTTCTGCTGTTGTGTACAGCTCGCGTGAGAGGTTGCCGTTTCCGTGCAGGAAGGACGTGAAGTTGCTGAGTATGGTGTCCGTGGCAGGTCCGAAGTGTTCTCGTGCACCGTGTTCTATGCTTCGTTTCGTGATGGTTTCCGGTCTGAACTGGAGCAGGACTGCGGTGGTGAGGAGGTAGGTGGTGAGGGAGACGCTGGCGAGAATGAGGAGTGCTGTTGTGAGCTTTGGCGTGTGCTTTGAGGCGGGCATGTGTCAGGGACCTTAGGTGTAGTAGAGCTTGCCAGTTTGCTTTTGTTCTCGGTCTTTGAGGCTGCCTGGCTTGTTCGCGCGGGGCCTGTTTGTTTCTTCGTCTCTGCGAAACGTGATGCCTAGCTCTTTGAGGAAGCGGTTCATGCCTTCTTCCATCTCGAAGGGACCGGTTGCTCTGCCTTCTTTTGCGGGGGTTCCTTCAAAAATGATGAGTTTGTGGCAGAGGTAGTCGATGAAGAGCAGGTCGTGGTCGACGATGAGGCTTGCTTTTCCGTGGAGGGTCATCATATCCCTGATGACTTTGGAAGCGATGAGGCGTTGTTCTACGTCGAGGTAGGTGGCCGGTTCGTCGAGGAGGTAGAGGTCTGCTTTCTTGGCGAGCGTTGCGGCCAGGTGGACGCGTTGGAGTTGTCCCCCGCTGAGTTCGTTGAGGTTTTTGTCGAGGAGGGGTGCGAGCCCGAGGGGGTTGATCAATTGGTTTTTGAAGTTTGTTAAGGCGTCTTTGAGGACGTGGGCGACGGGGCTGTCGTTGGTCTCAAGGTATTGGGGTTTGTAGGCTACCTCTGCGTTTCCCTCTTCTGCCTTTGCGATGGCGTTCACAAAACTTGTTTTTCCAATGCCGTTCTCCCCGAGGATGCCGACGACATCGTTGCGGTTGAGGGTGCCTTGGCTTGCTTGGAGGGTGAAGTCGCCGAGTTTTTTGGTGATGGCCGGCCAGGTGATGAGTTGTTCTTTGTGTTGCACTTTGGTTGGTGCTTGGCGTTCGAAGAAAATTTTTTCTTGGCGGAAGCGGATGTTTTCTTCGCGCAAGTACCCGCTCAGGTAGGTGTTGATGCCGGCTTTGCTGCTGCGGGGGTTGCTGACGATGCCGTATGCGTCTTCTTTTCCGTACATGATGTGGACCAGGTCCGTCATGGCGTCGAGGATGATGAGGTCGTGTTCGACGACCATGACAGCGGTGTTTTCATTTGCGAGGGATCTGATGAAGGTTGCTATTTTGAGGCGTTGTTTGATATCAAGGTAGCTTGTTGGTTCGTCAAAGAAGTACACGTTGGCTTTGCGTAGTGCTGTTGCTGCGATGGCAACGCGTTGGAGTTCCCCGCCCGAGATGTGGTTGATGTCGCGGTCGAGGAAGGGAGTGAGTTCGAGCGTGTTTGCAATGTGTTGAAGTTGTTTGGTTTCGTCGACGCGCGTGAGGAGTTCACGGGGTGTTCCTTTGAATTGTTTTGGGATGCGCTCGACTTGCTGGGGTTTGTATGCTACTGTTATTTCTCCTCGGGCACGTTTTTCAAAGAAGTTTTGTGCTTCGGTTCCTTTGAAGTAGGTGATGAGGTCTTTTTCATTCATTGTTGCTTCCTCGCGACCGAAGTTCGGGGTGAGGTGGCCTGCGAGGATGTTGACGGCGGTGCTCTTGCCCAAGCCGTTTTTTCCGATGATGCCGACGACTTTGCCGAAGAGCGGTGTGGGGAGTGAGAAGAGCGAAAAGCCGTTCTTGCCGTATCGGTGAATGGGTGGTTTGTCGAGGTTTTCCGGGAGGCCTACGAGTTGGAGTGCTTTGTAGGGGCATTTGTTGACGGCGACGCGGTCGATGTCTGTTACGAGGTCTTCATTCACGCCGACTTTGCCGTCTTTGTCTTGGTAGAATGCTTCTTTTCCGGCTCGGTTGCTAGGCGAGACGCGCATGCAGAGGAAGCCGCCGCAGCCGGCGGGGTTGCATTTTGCCTTGTCGACGATGACGATGTGTTTGGCCATAGTGTTTTTGAGGATGTGGTGTTTGTTATATAAATGTGGTGCTGGGCTCCAGGTTTTTTTTCTTGCTTTGTTTTCGTTTTTGCTCCTTGAATGCTGCTTGTCATGAGCGTTGCTCTTCTTTCCCCGCCAAATTTATAAAGTTTGTAGGGTTTTCGAGGGGGGTGAGGAGCATGGGTGGTTCGGGCAAAGAGGGTGTGAAGGGGTTTATTGTGTATCCGACGTACGTTGTAGAGGATGGTGTTCCGAAGGTGCGTCTTTATGGTCGGTTAGAAGATGGGCGTTCGTTTTTGAGCGTGCACGAGGAGCGCCCGTATTTTTTTGTTCGCAGGAAGGATGAAGGGAAAGTTAAGGCGCTCTGCTCGTTTTCGATTTTTCGTGAGCAGCTCCGTGATTTTGATCGGCTGCTTGTTTCACGAGTTGTTGTTGGAGAACCAAAAGATGTTCCTCCCCTTCGTGACGCGCTTCATCGCGAGGGCGTTCCGACGTTTGAAGCTGATGTCCGGTTCGAGTATCGATTCTTGATTGACAAGGGGCTTCGCGGGGCGGTGAACGTTGTCGGGCGGGGGCGTGATGGTGGCGAGTTTGGTGTTGATGTCGTGTTTGAAGAGGCAACGGTGGAGCCGCTCCCCCCTGATGATTACGTGCCGAAGAATTTGAGAGTGCTGTCGTTTGATATTGAGACGGACAAAGAAGGCGGGGGGTTGTATTCTATTGCTGTTGTGACGAATGAGGGCTTTGAAACGGTCTTGATGCGTTCGGAAGGGAAGGTGCGCGGTGCTGAGACGTTTCCTTCGGAGAAGGAGGTGTTAGAGCGTTTTTTGGAGGTTGTGCGCGAGCAAGATCCTGATGTTCTGGTTGGTTGGAATGTTGTTGATTTTGATTTGGCAGAGCTTGCGAGGCTTTGCCGTCGGCATAAGGTGGTGTTCGCGTTGGGAAGGGGTGGCGGCGAGGTGCGTTTGCGCAGGTACGAGAGTTTTTTTCGTGAGTCTAAGGCTGATTGTCCCGGCCGGATTGTTCTTGATGGGATTGCTGTTCTTCGCGGGAACTTTATTAAAATGGACGATTATAAGTTGAGCACGGTGGCGAAGCATTACGTCGGGGAGGATAAGTTGTTTTCCGGTCCTGACCGGTATAAGCAGATTGATGAGGCGTTCAGGAAGGATCCTGCGCTCTTGGCAAAGTACAACCGTAAGGATGCTACGCTTGTTTTGCAGGTGCTGGAGAAGAGCGGAGCTTTTGATTTGACGGTGCGGCGTTCTTTGTTGACAGGCATGCCGCTTGATAGGGTGTCGGCTTCGATTGCTTCGCTTGATCAGTTGTACTTGCATGAGTTGAGGAAGAAGGGTTTTGTTGCGCCGACAGGCGGTTTTCGTGAGCGGGAGGCGAGGACGGTCGGGGGGTATGTGATGCAGAGCAAGCCGGGGATTTATGAGTACGTGCTGGTGTGTGATTTCAAGTCGCTGTACCCGAGCATTATGCGAACGTTCAATATTGACCCGCTCATGTTTGAGGAGCCGTGCAAGAAAAACTCAATTAAGGCGCCGAATGGGGCGTGTTTTCGTCGGGAGGAGGGGATTTTGCCTGCAATCATTGCTGAGATCTTGGCTCGGCGCGAGGCGGCGACGAAGAAGGGTGATGCCCTTGCGAGGTTTGCGCTGAAGATTCTGATGAATTCTTTTTATGGCGTGATGGCCAGCCCCAGTTGTCGGTTTTATAACCCGAAGATTGCTAATGCGATTACGAGTTTTGCAAGGATGTTTATTCAGATGCTGGAGCGCCGGTTGCGCGGGCTTGGTTATTCTGTCATTTACGGCGATACGGATTCGCTTTTTATTGATTTAAAGGAGCGTTCGTTGGAGTCTGCTGAGGAAGCGGGGCGAAAGCTCGTGCGCGAGGCGAATCTGTTTTTGCGGGAGTACATCAAGAAGGAGTACCGGGTTGAGAGTTTTTTGGAGCTTGAGTTTGAGAAGGTTTTTGTTCGGTTTTTGATGCCGAGGGCGAGGCATGGCGTGTCGGGCGCGAAGAAGCGGTATGCTGGGTTGTTGCGGAGGGATGGGAAGGAGGAGCTTGAGTTTGTGGGTCTTGAGTTTGTTCGGCGGGATTGGACGGATCTTGCCAAGAAGTTTCAGAGCGAGCTGCTCAACAAGATTTTTCATAATGAAGAGGTAGAATCGTATGTTCAGGGTTTTGTGCGGGATGTTCGGGAGGGGAAGTATGATGACTTGCTTGTGTATCGTAAGGCGATTCGCAAAGAGCTTGATAAGTATACGAAGACGACGCCTCCGCACGTGAAGGCGGCGAGGAAGTTGAAGAAGCTGGATTCGTCACTGATTGAGTATGTGATGACGAAGAAGGGTCCTGAGCCGGTGGGTTTGCAGTCGGCACCTATTGATTATGATCATTATATTGAGAAGCAGTTGCGTCCCATTGCTGATGCGCTCTTGGTGTTTGGGAAGCGGTCGTTTGATGAGATCGTGAAGGGGGATAGGCAGATGAGTCTTGAAAAGTTTTAAGGGAGTGTGTTGTTGTTTTTCTCTTCTCGCGGGTTCTTGGGCCGGAACGCTTTTTTTTCTTTTTTTTTTCTTTATGTGGGTTGGACGTAGCCTTGTTCTGGCTCGGTGATCATGTCGTCTCGTTTGAGTTGGTCGAGGAGGCGCAGTACTTCCGTGTCGAGCATGCCTTGCGCCCTTGCTTCAAGGATGACGCTTTCTTTGGGGATTTTTTTGCCGGTTGGTGAGAGGTCTCGGATGATGCTGAGGAGTTTGATGGTGTTGTCCGTGTCGACTTCTTGTGCGATTCTGCTTGCCATGAGGCGTTGGATGCGCATGAGTTCATCGAAGTCGGTCATGGTTCCTTGTTTGGAAGGGCTGCGGCGGTAAGAGACGGCGGCGTGCTTCTTACCTGTATAACAGTTGCGCTCCCCCCAGAATAGTATACGTTCGTGTGTATAAAAAGTTTTTGTAATCTACAGGTCGAGAAACAGAATGTTTTTAAAGGAGCGCGGCTGGGAGTAGCTTCCTGTGTTAGTCGTGGTGAAGGAGGGCTTTTGTATGTTTCAGGAAGGGTTGCAAAGGATTGTCCGGGACATTTCTGCCTTGGGAGGCATTACGTTTGCAGTGCTGGTTTTCTTGTTCGCCTTGGCGTTTTCTTGGTTTGACGTGGCTCGCCGCCTTTTCTTTTGTATCGTCGCGTCATTCTTCATTGCAGGGATGATTCGTTTTGTTTACTTTAAGGATCGGCCAGAGCCGAAAAGGTACAAGACTGTGTTGCAGCGGTTGGACGCCTCTTCGTTCCCGAGTTTGCACGCCGCGAGGGCGGGGTTTTTGGTGTTGGTGTTGGCGGAGAAGGTGAGGACGAGATTCGCCTTGGTCTTGATGGTCGTGTTGGCGATGCTGGTGTGCTACAGCAGGGTGGTGCGCCGTCGCCATGATTACGTTGACGTGCTTGCAGGGCTTGTTTTGGGTGTTTCGTTGGGTGTTGCGTCGTTGGCGTGGTTGTGAGTTGCTGTTGGCGGCGAATTCGTTGGGGGAGTTTGTAAGGGAAAGAGTTATAAAATAGATGAGGAACCCTTTTCGCAGATAGTGGGGGTGATGGTATTTGGCATTATTTGCTGTTACGAAGAAGTGTGAGGGTTCTTCTGAGTTTTTGAACTTCGTTCATGAGGAAGGTGGTTTTTTTTACCATAAGCAGATTGAGCGCAGGGGCGGCAGGGTATTTATGCGTATGAAGAGGAGGCGTCTTGCGTAAGTGCGTTGCGTACACGTTGCGTAAATGAGGGGGTTGGCGGCGCTTCTTGTGGGGGTTCTGGCAGGCATCAAACATCAAGAAGTGCTTGGTAAGAATGGGCTTTTATCGTCGTGAGAAGCGTTGGACGAAGTTGCCCATGCGGCTCTTGAGGGTGCGTTCCGGGTCTTTTTCGAGTTCGAAGTTGACTCTGCTCTTCATTTCAAGGTTGCGATAGTAATCAATGGTTTTGAGGAAGTTTTCTATTTCTTTGATGGCGCCGTAGAGTTGGTGTTGTTTGCCGAGGTCGAGTGTTTCCTTGCCGTTGTTGAGCATCGTGATGAGGTTTGCTCGGCGCTGCTCAAAGGTTCTTTTCAAGGCGATGAGTGGCATGGTTGTTCTTGGGGTTTTTGTTGATGTTGTTGAGGAAGAATTGGAGGCAGTCTGTGGCATCGAAGCTTGCTTGCTTGCGAAGCCCTTTGGGCCCGAAGTGCAGGGTGAGCGCCTCGTCTCCAACCTCGCTGTTGCATACTGGGCAGATTTTTCCCCCGATGAGTTGTTGTTTGCGTTGCTTTATTAACCTTTCGATAGCTCCTTTGTTGAGGGCTTCTTCAATGCGTTGGAGTTCTTCTCGCGTGGCTTTTTTGATGAGTTCTTCAAGTTCGTGCATGGGTTTCCTCTTTTATTGTTTGAAGAATGTTTGCGGGGTCTTTGAGGGTGTGGGGTTTTTTGGTGAGGTTGATGAAATAGTCTTCCTTTCGGGCGAGGCCATCTCGTATTTCTTGGGGGGTGTGGGACCATACAGAGATGGTGTGGGTGTTGCCTTTTGAGTCGGTGATGGTGATGGTGCTCTTTTTCTTGCGGACTTCTTCAACGTTGTCGGTGATGACGAGGATGTCGAGGCCGCTTGTTTTGGTGTTGATGATGTAGACGCCGTGGGCGGGTCCGGTGAGGTCGTCGTGTTGCCACATGAGTCTGATGAGGACGTCCCAGTCTTTGTTTTGGTTCCATGAGAAGATGTTGCCGATGATGGTGACTGTTTCGTCTGCTGAGATGGTTTTTTTCGCGGCGAGGCCTTCTCTGCAGAACGCGATGCTGAGGAATGGTTGTTTGAGATAGTAGGTGTTGGTTGGCTTTCCCGGGCCGTTTGGTTCTTTTGCTTCTTTCCAGATATAGCCGTATGCTTCGAGAAGGGTGATTTGTTGAAGGACGTTTGCAGGTGTTGTTTTTGTAGCTTTTGCGAGCTCTGCAGGGGTTCGGGGCTGTTCAGCGATGAGGCTTAAGAGTCGCCATTTTGCTGGTGAGAGGATGTCTTGGTCTTTCATTCTCTTTCTTTGTTGTTTGCTTGTCGCTATTTTTTTTGGATGTCTTGTGTTACGTC
>RFJU01000087.1 GCA_003694805.1 Candidatus Woesearchaeota archaeon
GTGTGTCCGAGGAAGAGCGTGCTTTGCTGCCAGAGCGTCTCGTTCCATCGTTCAGCACGTATTTGCGCTTTGCGAAAGGCTGAGCGAGCCTTTTTGAACTTTCCCTGGGTGAAGAAGAAGTAGCCGAGGTTGAAGTAGAGGCGTGGGTTGTTGTTGCTGTAGCGAGCGGCTTTGCTGTATGCTTTTTCCGCTTGGTCCAGGTTGTCGGTGAGTGTGTAGACGTAGCCTTCAAGGAGAAAGCGGAGTGCGTTGCGAGGATCCAGGAGCTCGATGGTTTCAATTGCTTTCGTTGCATTCTTGATTGCTTCTCGTGGTGGGGACGCCGAGTAGACGTTGACGATGATGTCAAGAACTGCTGAGCGGTAGATGATGAGGGGGTCTTGCGGATTCTCCTTGATGGCGAGGTGTTGGTAGTTTGCCGCCTGAATTATTTTGTTTTGACGTTCTTCTCTTGGCTTTGTTGCGAACGCTTGGAGGTAGAGTTCCCACCCGACGTTGCTGAGGATGAGCGCGTTCTGCTCGGGGGGTGTGAGGGCGTGGAGGTAGACGTTGTTTTTCTTCGCGCTCTCGCTGATGGGTGTTGTAAGCATCGGCTTGCCGAAGCACTCGAGGGTAGGGTGGCGCTCCGTCCCGTCGCAGAAAATCGTTCCGGTTACGGGGTCGATATTGAACGCGGGTTTGCCTTTTTCGTGTATGCGCAAGTAGAGATGGAACGGGGAGCGGACAGCGGCTGCGGGGATGTGTTCTTGTTCAGCGACAGATTGGAGGAGGAGGGCGCGCGTGTCGCAGTCGCAGGATGCTGTTGCGATACATTCGGTGAGGGTGTTGGCTTCTGCGTAGCGTGTGCGTTCGTTAAGAAGCGTAATTGCTATTGCGAGGGTGGATTGAGCGGTTCTTTCTTTGTCTTTTTGTTTTGCGGCTGCGTCCTTCACGTCGTCGAGGTAGGTATCTAGCCAGCGTTGCAGCGTGCACGTGTTCTTGGTGCCAAGCGGTTTTGCTTCAAGGGAGATGACGCGGTGGCCGATGGTGTTCTTTTTTTGGAGGCAAGCGCTTTGCGCTTCTTCATTTGCAGACGTGTCGTGGCGCTCGATGCGAGGAGGGGGGTGTTGCTGTGCTTGCGCTGGCGTCGCTGAGAAAGGCGTGGCGAAGGCGAAGGAAATCCAGAGCGTCTTAACAATTGCTGAAAGTGTTTTTTGTCGCGGGCTGGAGTGTTGCATAGAGGATGCACTGTTGTCTTCTTGTTTACTCACCTCTGAAATTCCCCGGTCAATCAACAAAGAGCGAAGCAAGAGATTCCGGTCGGCGTGTTTTGTGTGAAGCGTGGCTTGTATTCGGCGCTCGTGTCGTGTTTGTTGTTTTGTAGCGCGGTTTTCTTGAGGGAACGCTCTTGGTTTCTCTTTGCTTGGTTTTGTCTCTCTTTTAGCACAAACTTTTTTTTAAACATTTCTATGTTGTTTTTAAAATGGCTGGGAAAAAGCGTGTTGTGATAATAAAGCATTTAAAGAAAGGCGTTGTTGTTTTTTCTTGGCTTGCGCGGTGATGCGCGAGTTGCCGGTGGTGATGCTGTTTGTTTAGAACGTTGTTTTTAACATTTGAAGAGGCAAGAAGCATAGCGGAAGCGTACGGGACGCCAACCTTTGTCTATGATGAAGCCTTGTTGAAGGAGCGTGCTGCAGAGTTTTTGTCAATTCGTCTGCCTTTCGGGTTTACTCCTCGATACGCGATGAAGGCTAACCCGCATAAGTACATACTCTCTTTGTTTGATGCCCTTGGCTTACACATCGATGCATCTTCTGGCTACGAGGCAAATCGCGCCCTTGCCTGCGGGGTTGACGCGAGCAAGATCCGAATAACCGCTCAGGAGCTGCCCATCGACTTGGATGCGTTGGTTGGGAAAGGGTGTTTGTTTACGGCGTGTTCGCTCTTTCAGCTAAAGACGTTTGGCGAGCGCTTTCCAGGGAGTCGTGTTGCTATTCGGGTGAATCCGGGGATTGATGCCGGGGGGAATCATAAGGTGGACACGGCCGGGCCGCTTTGTGGCTTTGGCATTTGGCACGAGGATCTTCCTGAGGTGATGAGGATTGCTAAAGAGCACAATCTTATCATTGACTGCGTCCACACCCATATCGGTTCGGGTACAAAGCCGTATTTGTGGAGTGCGGCTGCGAAGCAGACGCTAAGCATCGTCGAAGCCTTGCCGTCAGTGTCGCGGATGAATCTAGGCGGCGGGTTCAAGGTAGCGCGCATGCCCGCTGAGGAGACGGTAGATATTGGTGGTTGCGGCGAGGAAGTTGCCAAGAGTGTTGAAGAGTTTTTTGCTCGGACGAAGCGCAGGATTCGTGTCGAGCTCGAGCCGGGAACGTTCCTTGTCGCGCAGGCAGGAGTCTTGCTTTCGAGAATAGTGGATAAGACACGGACGAACACGCACACCTTCCTCAAGCTTGATTGCGGCTTAACAGAGATTGCGCGGCCGACGATGTACGGGGCGCAGCATTATCTTAGCGCAGTGCTTCCTGCGGGCGGGGAGGGAGATAAGAACGCCTCGGGGAAGGATGGGCTTGGCTCAGCGACCGGCTCAGCGACTGAGCCCGTGGTTGTTATTGGCCATTGTTGCGAGAGTTCAGATCTTTTGACAAGCGATCCGGCCAACCCTGCGTATCCTTCCGAGCGTGAGTTGCCAAAACGTGAACCCGGCGACTTTGTCCTCGTGCACGGCGCAGGAGCGTATTGCTCGGCAATGGCGTTTGAGGGGTATAATTCGTTTCCTCCTGCTGCTGAGGTCGTCCTTCGGGATGGGAAGTTTTTCTTAATATCTGAGCGCGGAAGTGTTGCAGGGCTCATGTCCCGAGAACGCTGAGAGGGAGCGTGATTGGGGAAGGGCGGCACCGGGAGGATTTTTCTTTTCTTTTTTCTTGCTTAGTCGTCCTGTATGATGGCGTCGCAGATTTGGACGATTTCTGCACGCAGTTCTTGAGAGATGCTCTCCTTTGCTGAGAGAAAGACGCATCCTGCTTGCGAGAGGCGAGTCTTGGTCGCGACGGTATGGGCGAATCTTGCGACGTAGCTTGGTGGGTTGTACATGGCAAGGGTGGGGAGGGAGTCAAG
This sequence comes from Candidatus Woesearchaeota archaeon, assembly GCA_003694805.1. NCBI lineage: Archaea > Nanobdellati > Candidatus Woesearchaeota > Candidatus Woesearchaeota archaeon. The sequence goes on from RFJU01000087.1 coordinate 3,106, forward strand.
GATGAAGTATCGTTCCCCTTGGGTTTTTTCAAGCCAGGCACTGATGGCCGCGCTCATTTCCGCTAAGGATGACGCGTTCTTTATGAAAATGGTGTTGCTGTCGCTTTCTTGGGTGTTCTGGCCGGTGCAGTCAATAATGGTTACGTTCGTTCGTTGTCCCGAGCGGATGGTCTTTGCAGGCGTGGAGATGGAGAGGATGCATAGTGAACACGTAAGGCTTTGTATGGTGTCTTCAAGAATGCTTCTTGCTCGTTCTGGCTTGGTTTCGATGAACGTGACGTTTTTGAAGTGAGGGACTTGCATCATGGGTTCGGGGTGACTATGTCGTCTGCGAGGAGGGCGATGTTTTTTACGAATTCTTTTGAGGCGAAATCCGAGGCGATTCCGAGAAGGAGGAGTATTTTTTGCTTCTGCTTTGCAAGGCGGATGAGGACTTCGCTGAGCCTAAGAAGCTCTGAGAGTGGCTTATAGAGGAGAATGGTTGAGAGCGAGTCGATGAAAACGACCAGTTCTTTATGTTTGAGGCTTGCTTTGTAAATAGTGGTGATGATGTTGTCGAGGTCTATGTTTTCAGGCGGGGCGGTTGCTAGTTCGCTTGCAAGGTCGATGATTTCAATATTGTCGATGTTGTTTCGTGTGAAGTGCTCTTTGAGGTTTGCCTCTGGTCTTTGGAAACTGATGTAGAGCGGGTGTCTGTTCTTGGTAATGTGTGTCTGGAGGTAGGGGATGCCTCGCTCTAGGTAACGTTCTGGGGGGAGCTGTACGAGGAGAACTCTTTTTTTCATGTTTCGCTTTGGCTTTCGCCTTCTGTTAGTGCTTGCTTCGCCGGCGTGGTTGGGTGTTTGTTCTGACAGGGGGTGAGGTCGTCAATGAGTGTTCTTAGCGCCATGAATCCTTGCGTTTGATTTTCAGCTTTGAGCGGGATGATGGTTGTTCTGAGCCAGTGTTGCTTGCCTGTTTTTGTTGTATTGCATATGTCTCCGTGCCAGGTCTTTCCTGAAAAGATTGTTCGCCAGAGGGCGGTGTAAAATGAGGAGGGGTGCTTGCCTGATTTGAAGATGGAGTGTTTTTTACCGAGGATTTCTTCTTGGCGGTATTCGTGGAGTTCGCAAAAGGCCTTGCTTGCGTAGGTAATGGTTCCTTCGTTGTTGGTGATGGTGACAAGGCTTCCTTTGTCAAGCGCGTTTTTAAGGTTCATAAGCTCTTTTAGCGTGTTTTTTATGGCATGTTGGAGTTTTTTATCTTTCGGAACAAGTGGTGGTGTTCCGCTTCTTTGGACTGCTAGCTTGAGGCTTGCGAGCGTCCGAGAGAACGCCCTTGCGAGCTTCCCTATCTCGTCTTGTCGTTGAGGGGTTTTGAGCTTGACTTTGAGGTTTCCTCTGCTGATTTGGTCAATGACAAGGGTGATGTCTTCTATGGGTTGAATAATGGTTTTTTTTACGAAAAAGAAAATGCCTAAGAAGAGGATGATGAGGAGTGGAAGCCCTAAGAGCATGCTTGCTGATGAGTTGATGCGCTCCTTTTCGCTTCTAGCAGCGATGGTTTCGACTTCTTCGACGAGTGTTTGTAGGAGGGTGTTTGCTTGCTGAACGAGCTTTTCTTCAGTGGCGGCGTCACCAGGGATTTGTTCAAGCGTGATGACGCTGTTTTCAAGGTCGTAGAGGGCGCTGAGTATTTTTTCTTTGAAAGGCTTATTTGTTTGAGCTGCATCTTTCTTGGCGAGGTCTATGAGTCTTTGGAGCTCGTCGAGGCCGGCGAGGTATGCTGGTGACGCTTTGGCTGATGTGTTCTTTTCGTGTGTTTGTCTTTTGGAAGAAAGTGAAATGAGGTTTGTGCTGGTTGTGGAGATTTGTTCTGCGTAATCAAGGTTTTTGACAAGAGGGTTGATGAGCTCTTGTTCCACACTTTTCGCGTCGCTAACGATGCGCAGGTGGTTGCCTAGGGAGAAGATGGAAAGGATGATGATGGGTGTGAGGAGGGTTAGCAATATTTCTTGTTGGAGTTTCATCGTGGCCTCTTTTTTGGTTTTTTGGTATTGTTGTTTCGCACGTGTTTTTTTTTATTGTGTCTGGCTGTTTTTTTTTATTGGTTCATCGGTTGTTTGTTGTGGTGGAGGAGCTTGTTGATTTGATTGCGAAAGAGTTTGCCTGCTTCTTTGTCGATGATGTTGTCTTTTGTGAGTTTGTCAATGGAGGAGAAGATGTTTTCTTCGGTGAGCCCTTCTTCTTTCACTTCTTCGAATAAGACGTTTGCAATGGGTCCGAGGAAGCGTTGGAAGATTTGGAGGATTTGCTCTTCGAGGTTGGTTGCGACTTTGTGGGTGGTTCCTGAGAGGATGCCCTCGTAGCCTATGAGGGGTGTGCCGATGCGTATGCCGTGGTGGGTGATGTGGTAGCGGTGTATTTGCCTGCTGTGGTTGCTTCCTTTGACTTTGAGAAGGGTGAGGACGTGTCCTAATTCCCCTTCCATTTCGACGTGGCGTAGGAAGATGATGTTGTCGGTGATGGTTGAGAGTTTGCTGCCGGTGAATTCTTTCATGTGTTCTTTTGTGTCTGCTGCTGACGTAAAAAGCGTGGTTACGCCGTGTTGTTTGAGGCTGAGGTAGAGGCGCTTTGCAAA
>RFJU01000088.1 GCA_003694805.1 Candidatus Woesearchaeota archaeon
CAGCTTGTCCTCTATTTCGTTAACCCCACCCCTGGCTTTGAAGAATTCCTGTTCCGCTTCGCTCAACGAGCCTTCCTTGCTTTTGCGGAGGTCGTACATTTCCAGGAGGTCTTTCTGGAGCTGTTCTATCTGATCGTTCAGGCTGGCAATCTCATCGGTTGACTGTTGCAGTAGGCGCTGTGCGTTTGCCAGCGTTGCCCGGGCTTCGTCGAGGTTCTTTTCCCGGAATGACAATTCCCGCTGGATGGAGCTGACCTTGTTCTGTTGCCGGATGAAAGCGATGTTTTTTTCGTTGTAAGCAGCGCTGGCCTGGCTGAGTTCTTCGGCCACCTTGCGGAAGCTGCCGTCGGTGTTGGAGATCTGCTCCCGGGCCTTTTCCACCTCTTTGCTCATGCTGCCCAGAGCGCTTTCAATCTCTTTGTTTTTTGCACTCAGCTGTTCGATGCGCTCCTCGATTTCCTTGCGACGAAAAGCATTCTCTGCCAGGTAGTTTTCGAAGCTCTCCCGCTTTGCCCTGAGAGTGGCAATTTCCTGAATGGTTTGATTGAGGCGGGCCTGTGCCTGTTGGATGGAACCGGCATCTTTGGCCATTTTCAGCTGGCTGAGCTGGTCGCGCAACTGGTGGAGCCGGGAGCTCAGCTTGTCCTCCTCCTGCTGGCTGCGCTGTATGGTTTTTTCCAGCACTTCCAGGTTCTTTTTCCGTCCGATTTTCTTGCCTTCGAACAAACCGACACTACCCCCGCTGATGGTGTATTTGCGCTGAATGTAGCGGCCGCTCTTGGCCAGCACGGTCAGCTTTTCGTCGGAAATTTCTTTGGCCAGTTCGTCTGTTTCGGTCACCACCACATGGTGCAGCAGGAAGTTGATCAGGTTGCGGTGGGCCGGGTCGCACTGGATGAGGTCAACGGCCGGTTTTGCTTCCGAGGGTGTCAGTGTGGCCGGCGGCTGAAAATCCTTGAAGGCATCGAGGATGAAGAAGTTGGCTTTGCCTTTTTGGGCCTTGTTCAGCAAGCGTATGGCGGCCTGTGCCTCATCGAGGTCTTTTACGACGTAGTAATTGAGGTAAGGTTCCAGGTAGTTCTCGATGGCCACCCGGTAA
>RFJU01000089.1 GCA_003694805.1 Candidatus Woesearchaeota archaeon
CAACAGTACTGCCAAAACATTAATAAATACTACCGCACTCCCGCCCCTATGGGCTTTTATTTTCCGAAAACGTTCTCCATTACCATCATTGCAGCGCTTCTCCTGCTTCCAAGCCTTCCGAACGTCGCTAACGCGGCGCCGGGCTGCACCCTCAAACCAACATCCACAACCACCACCCAATTCCTCAACGAACTCCCCTCCCTCGACGCTAAACTCAAAACCTGCCCCGTAACCCTTCCAGGGCCGCTCAGCCGCGTCAGCAAAAGCGTTCAAATCATCATAGCAAAACAAAACGGCGGAGTCGAGCGCGTCTTTGCAGAAATCAACGGAGGCGAACTCACGGGCCTTCGCAAAGGGACAGGAGCACCAAGCTTCATCGCCGTTCTGGGCGAGTGCGAACTCGACACCATCCTCGCAAGCAAAGACCGCCTCGGGGCGACAGGACACATCTGGACCCAAAACAAGATACGACTTAGCGGAGTTGGTTTTTGGAACAAAGTCATCCTCTTCTTCGCACGCGGCGCCATCAATACATGGATGGCAAACATTGCCCAACCAGTACGCATACAATGCGCCGGAGCGAGCCTGCCAGAAACAGGCAGAGCCAACGGACAAGTCTGCGACCATGGAGGCCAGTGCGCCTCAGGCAACTGCATCTACACCAGAGGTGAAGGAGCAAACCGCATCTACAAATGCAGCTGCGACCCCTTCACGTACAAAACCACCTGCCCAGCAAAACCAACACCACTCACGGACAATGCAGGCCTCCGACCAGCAGGCGAGGTGTGCGACCACGGCGGGCAATGCCAAAGTGGAAACTGCATATACGCGGGAGGTGAAGGAGCAAACCGCATCTACAAATGCAGCTGCGACCCCTTCAAACTCGACACCACGAGCTGCTAACAACCAAGCAAAACAAAGAACGTTTCACTCTTCCTTCTTCTTTCCCTGAAGAACACCACGGCGCTGCAAGAACGCCACCTTTTCAACAAACAAAGGCAAAATCTTAGCGTACACCTTCTCAAGCGCCTTCAAATCCGCATGCAACGCACTAATAGCACTATCGTACTCTTCAAGTTTCGCATGCACATCCTTCGTCAAGAGCTCCATGTTCTCATACAACTTCTTCGAACGCTCCTCCAAACCATGAATAATCGTCTCTACTGCGGACTTCCACGCCACAATCTTTTTCACGTCCTCCAAGAGCTCATTCCACTTTTCATCAACAATAGCTTCAATAAGCTCCTCCGTTTCAGGATCCACACTCAAAGACCCGCTGGCACGAGATGCACC
>RFJU01000090.1 GCA_003694805.1 Candidatus Woesearchaeota archaeon
ATGCTTTGGAATTAAACGTTTATTACCTGGGTACAAAGCAATCATAGCCCCAGCAGACAGAGAAGCCCCGATGAACAGAGAATGAAATCAGAAGTGTTCAATAAAGGAGCAGAGTACTACTTCACAGGCCAAGTGAAGATAACCAGCGCCAGGGAAACAGAAAACAAAACAGTAATCTGGTTCAAAGTCAAAGAATACGATGTCCGCCTGGAACTCTCCAGAACCACAACCCTGGCCCTGGACAAAAACTTCACTTGCACCTGCAAGGCAGGAAGCATCCCCAGCAAACAAGTCATAACAGGAAGGGCCTGGCCCCTCTGCAGCCACATCGTAGCCGCAATCATATACCTGGGAATGAAACAATATTGGAGGAAAAAAAGATGGCAGACAACCTTAAATGCCCGCATTGTGGAAGCGACAAAGTCACGCAAGAATTCGGGTACGAAACAATATACCGATGCCACACCTGCAGAGCAGTAGGCAACAAAGAAGAATTCCAAAAGGAGAACTGAAAAAGTGCAATTCCAAGAAACAAGCCAGGAGAACACACAATGACCGACGAAACAATCTTTTTTTTAAGAGTGGACGAAGTGCCTCCAAGCACAAACACAATATACCGCACCACTGGAAAGAACGGCAGAACCAGGACCTACACCACCCGAAGCGCAAAAGAGTTCAAGCAACGCCTCAACCACGCTGCCAAAAACCAAATCAAAACACCCACCTCAAAACCCCTCACGGTAGTGGTCCTCCTGTCGTTCCCAGACAGGCGCAAAAGGGACCTGGACAACTACGCAAAAACAATCCTGGACGCCCTGAACGGAACAGTATGGAAAGACGACAGCCAAATCCAAAAACTCATCATCGAGAAAAGACACACGCCAGGAAACAGAAGCACCAGCGTAATCGTCATCCAGAGGAATGAGGAAATATGACCTTTTTCGTCATCCAATGCCCAAATTGCGGAAACTACCAGGCCCAGGAAAGCAACAAACAAATCCACCTGGCCACTTTCAAATGCAGACGGTGCGGGATCAGCCGCAAGACCAAACGCAAGAACGAATTCATGCTCGGCCTCAAAGTGAAATTCCAAACAGAAAACCCCCGAAAAGCAGCAAGGATTGTCGCCATCCTGAACGGCCAGGACGAACAAGGACGAGAAAGAAAACTCACCTGGAAAACATACCAACAAAGAGGAAAACACAATGATGTCACCCTATCCAGACGCCCTCAAAGAAGCAGTAGCAGAAACGATACACAACATGTGGATTGAATGGAGTTCAACCATAGCAGACACGGAAAAAATCTCAACAGAACGAATAAGACGCTGGACACAACTCTGGATCCCATATTCAGAACTGCCAGAAGCAGAGAAGGACAAGGACAGACGATTAGCCCACAAAATAATCATGACAATCATTGACTTTTATAGAAAATCCCGAAAAAACAAGACGGAGGGAAAACAATGAGTCGAACCAAGTACAAACCCAAAAAGAGCAAGACAACAGCAGTAGTCCTGAATGTCCTGTTCGGACAACTCGGATGGCTGTACACCTACAAGGCAGACGCTTGGAAGTTCTGGCTGAACCTCCTCCTGCTCATCCCAACAATGGGCCTGTGGGGAATAGTCGGAACAATCTGGGCCATAATAGACGCCGCAGTAAAACCAAGAGAATTTTATGAGGACTACTACAAAGTGTACGCCAAATGAGAAGAAAAGCACTCACCCAGAGAAGAATCAACGAAACCCTGCGACTCCTCAAAATAACAAGCAGGTATGTCAACCACATACGACTACACCGAAGCACCAGCCCAGAACACATGCGCAAAATTTGCGAAATATGCATATGGCTGCGACAGAACAACAAGGACTTCGTCACAGAAGCAGAATTCATAACGGGAGGCCGAGCAGACATCGTCGTCCTCGAAGACCAAATAGCAATTGAAGTAGCCCAGACCGAAACAAAAGAACGATTCAACAAGAAGGACTATCCAATCATGAAAATGTACATAGCAACGAATGAACCCTGGAGGGGAATTTAATGCCGAAAATAACAATAACCAGAAGGGAAACAGTGCCAATCCAACTCCTCAAAGAGAACCCAGACAATCCCAGAAAGATAACCAGGAAGGAACTCGCCAAACTCGTCAAAAGCATTGAAGAATTCGGATTCGTCCAACCCCTCATAGTCAACGAACACCCAGACAGGCACAACATCGTCATAGGAGGACACCAACGACTCAAAGCAGCCAAAAAACTCGGCCTCACAGAAGTACCAGTAGTTTATGTCAACCTGCCAAAAGACAAAGAACAAATGCTCAACATCGCCCTCAACAAGATAAGCGGCGAATGGGACGACCTCAAACTCCAAAACCTCATCCAGGAAATCCTCTCCCAGAACCTGGACGCAACCATCACAGGATTCGACGAGCCAGAAATCGCCCAAATCATCGCCGCAATGAACTCCAAAGAACAGGAACTCCTCAAAGATGTCGTTCCAGAACCCCCAAAAACCCCAAAATCCAAACCAGGAGAAATATACCAGATAGGCCCCCACAGGATAATGTGCGGGGACGCAACAAACCCAGAACACTTCGAACAACTCATGAACGGCCAAAAAGCACACCTGACATGGACGGATCCACCATACGGTGTGAGTTACAGCGGAACAAACAACCCAAACGGAAGGCCCTGGGGAATAATGACCAACGACCAACTCCGAGGAAACAAACTCTTCCAATTCCTCTACAAAATTTACAAAAACTCCCATAACCACACAACAGACAACGCACCCCTCTACACCTGCTACGCCAGCATCAACCACATCATATTCGAAAAAGCCCTCAACGAAGCAGGATACACCATCAAACAACAACTCATATGGGAAAAAGGCCACATCCTCGGCCACAGCGACTACCATTGGAGCCACGAACCAATACTGTACTGCCGCAAAGCCAAAAACCCCGAATGGTACGGGGACCGAACCCACAAAACCTTCATCCTCAACTCAAACCCCGAAGAAATAGAGAAACTTAAAAAAGAAGAACTCATTAAAATAATCAAAACCATAAAAGAACAAAGCGACATCCTCCACATCAAAAAAGATCCAGCAAGCCAATACCTGCACGCAACCCAAAAACCCGCAGACCTCCCAAAAATAATGATTCAAAACAGCACCCGCCCAAAACAAATCGTCCTGGATCCATGCCTGGGAAGCGGAACAACAATAATCGCCGCACACCTCACCCAAAGGGCAGGATACGGACTCGAAATAGATCCGAAATACTGCGATGTCATCCTCACCCGCCTACACAACTTCACAGGAATAAACCCTGTAAGAACATCAGACGGCAAAAAGTGGACCGAAATATCCTCTCAAGCATAGAACAACAAAACAACACCATAGGAGGGAAAGACCAATGAAAGAACAAAATGAAGAACAACCCAAACCCGAAGAAACAGCAACCTGGATAACAGACGACAAAGCAATACTCGAATACAAACAAACAGCACCACTCTAC
>RFJU01000091.1 GCA_003694805.1 Candidatus Woesearchaeota archaeon
CTCAAGATTCCAAAACCATTTAGCCCGATTCTCACCGTGCTGTCCCTGATTCTGCCCCTGAACCACTATTATGACTGCCCGGGTTGCCACGAATGGCAAAGCTTACCAAGACCGAGAAAGAAAGGCAGATTCAATTCCGAAGCGCAACAACGAGAGACAGAAAAGAGGATAATACCCTCTTCTGCCTTCCGCTTCACTCCGCACGACTCAGCTAGCCTGTTACAGCACCGTTCGATTAACATAAACATTGGTACAACACTTGGGGGCTGGTCACTGTCTCTAGATACGGTTAATACATCTACGAAAACTCTACCCGAAGGATGCAATATGAACCAGAACCACCCGGTCTTACTGCTGAACAATTGTCATGGGCGAGAACACACCAAGCTGTATGGCAAGAATGCCTTCTACGATCTCTACACCACAGGCTATCAGGCAAATATGGCAACTGACTTGCGTGTTGGCCAAGTTTGCATCGTCGCCTCAAAATCCTCTGCCGATGACCTTACTTTCTCTTGGTATTCCTTCGAAAAAGAAGAATTATTGAAAGACAACGACAATACTACATGCAGGGTTTTCTTCGGATCACATATTCGCTCGGAGACCATGCCCAAATCTGAAGCCCTCAGACATCGCGATTATTCGGAATTCTTTGATAAGAATGGGAACTTCATACGCCGGTCGGTAATCGTAAGGAAGAAAAGGGGATAAGCCCCTTTTGACGGGCCACGAACTACATCTGCAACAACGCCGACCTCTTGGACCGCGAGGAGGTCGCCAGCGTCACTACCGTCAGCTACACCCACAACGCTAAGACCGGATGAAATCGACGCAGTTCACCAGCCTCTCGTTCCACCCGAGCTGCAATCACGATCTGTTAATACAGCCGCCGGCGCGCACAAAAACGCTCACTTTACAACCCTAAAATCGCAACACACCTCAGAAATCGTTACCCCTTGTGCTGCCAACACATCGCAACACGCACCGACTCAAAAAAGACTCCTTTGCGCGCACGAACGCGGCTTTTCATCCTTTAGTGGAGGCACGACGAAAACACGAAGCGTCTTTCGTGTTCGTGTCTGCCGACATGTTCACGCCGGCGGCTGTATTAACA
>RFJU01000092.1 GCA_003694805.1 Candidatus Woesearchaeota archaeon
GAGGTCGTGCTGCTTGCAAAGGAGTTGCGAAAGGAGGGCTTGCCGGCGGGCGTGCAGAATTTCTTGGCGTATCGTCGGGGAAGAGTTCCGGTCAAGCCGCGTTCCATGGAGGATTTTGCTGCGTTACTGAAGGCGTGGGAGGGCGAGCTTGGTGTTCGCCTCTTGGTGCACAAAGAGGATTTTGGCGTGGTGGATGACGTTGCGCTGCCAAAGCCGATGCGTAAGAACGAGCGGGTCGAGGTCGTGGTTGTGTCTGCAGGGCGGTACGCGCGGGAGTGCTTCGGGGTTGCGCGGGGGAGGCTGGTGAAGGTGGTCGGGTCTGTTCCGGTGGGGAAGCGGGTGCGGGTTCGTATCACGCGAGATAAACACAACATTTTCTTTGGCGTTCCCGACTGAGTGAGGAATGCGTTTTTTTCCCCTATCGACCGCTGGCCGCGTTCGTTGTGAGGCGTGCCCGTCGTTTTTCTTTAAAGAAAGATGCTGAAGAATTTTTTGAAGGCGGCGATGATGCGGGCGCCGAGGCTGGGCTTGACGTCTTTTTGCACCGTGTTTTCTTTTTTCGCTGCTTGCTGTTCTGGGTTTTGCGGTTGTTTTTCTGGCGTGCCTTGATCGTTTTTTGTTGTGTTCGTTTCTACGTCGAGGCGTGGCTCGACGATGATGGTGGTGTGGAACGTTTCGGTGGTGTCTGTGACGAGGTCGTCGACGGCGGTCGTGATGGTGAGGGTCGCGTTTGTTTGGTTGGTGAAGTTTTGAGGAATGCGGAAGGTGTACTGGTATGCTTGCCGTTGTTCTCCTGCTTTGAGTGAGAGGCTTGCATGATCCGTTCCTATGATGGTTCTTCCCGGGTGGTCGTCGTGCATGGCAACGGAGGCGTACGTGTCTTGCTTGTTGGTTACTGTCACGACGATGGCGACTTCGTCTCCCGCGGTTGCCCTGGCCGGCGCGGTGTAGGTGACGTCGTAGAAGTGTTCGAGCGCGGGTTGGATGGTGACGTCGCGGGATGTTGCGAACGTGAAGGTTTCCTTGCTAATGGTCTGGTACGTTCCGGTCGCGTTGAACGTGATGGTTTTTTGCTCCTCGGTGAAGGGGGCGATGTATTCTTTTTCAAAGACGAGTTTTTTTTCTTGGTAGGGTATTTTTTCTATGGAGATTTCTTCTGGCGGGTAGTGCGTGCTCGTGATGGTTGCATTGATGGCGTAGTAGTTGTTTTGTTCGTTGTTGTTTTCGAGGAAGAGGCGGAGGCGGAACGGCTCTCTGCTCGTGATGGTTTTTTCGCGGACGTTGAGGTCGGGGTTAAGGTTTTTCGTTGCGACTTTGAACGTGTGGTCGTATTCGTGGGAGAACGGTTCCCCGTCGACTTCGAGCTGGGCGATGGTTTTGAAGGGGTAGTCTCCTGTGAAGGGCGCTGCGAGGGCGAATCGGAGGAGTTTTTGGTCGCGGGGCTTGATGGTTCCGCTCCAGCGCAGGCGCCCTTTTTCTCGAATCCAGTCGTCCGAGACGCTGAGGAGGAGCACTTCTGTTGGTATGGTGACGAGGAGGGAGGTGACTGTTACGTCTTTTTCTTCTTCGTTGTTCGTGATGGTGATGGTGTAGGGTGTTTGTGCATTGATGACTTGGGCTTCGGTGGGGAAGGAGACGGTGAGCGTGTACGGGCTGGGAATGGTGAGTTTGAGCGTGTTGGAGGTGATGCTGTAGGTTTTTCCTGCGTAGGTGAAGTTGACGGTTCCTTGGAGGCTTGCGTCCTCGTAGGCCGTGGGAGTGATGGTGAAGGAGAACATCTTGGTTTTTCCCGGTGTTATGAATCCTTCCCAGATGACGGTGTTTTTCTTCTTGGCCACGTCAGAGGATGTGAGGCGGTACTGGTCGGGGAGTGTGAGGGTGAAGCGGGCGTTTTCTGCGGTGTTGTCTCCTTGGTTGGTGAGTTCGACGGTGATGGTCGTGTCTTCGCCAGGGGTGAGCGTTGTTTTTTCTGCGCTCAGTGTTGCTTTCACGTCTGGAACGATGGAGTCGACGGTGAGGTAGACGCCCCACCACTTCTCTCCTCCGTCGTACTTGGCGTAGGGTTCTTTTTCGTACGCTTCGATTTTGTTTTCGTCGCTTCCCCCAGCGGCGATGAATTCTTGGTAGCCGCTCTTGGTGTAGCAGTACCGGTGGGTCGCTGTTTCTCTGCACCCGCCGAGTTTGATGAGGTAGAGCGTGTCGTCAACGGTGAGTTTGATGACGTTGAGGGATCGCATGAGGGGGTCGGGGTCTTGCTCGACGGAGATGGTTTGGTCGTCAACGGAGAAGACGTCGCCTGAGAAGTGCCACGCGGCGTGGAGGTTTTTCTCGGCGTGAACAAGTGGCGTTGTGGTAGTGAAAAAGAGGGTGAAGAGGAGGGTGAAGATGATGGCAGGGTTGTTTATTGGTACGCGTGGGCGAGGCATTGTCGTACGTTTTCCCTGCTCGTTCTCCTTTTTAAAGGTTGCGGCCTCGTTCAGAAGGGGTGGGGGAGAAATAAACGGTGGCTGGGACTGCTTAGGAGAACATGGGAGAAAAAATCGAGAAAATGAAAAAAAAAAGAAAGAAAAAAAAATTGGGTGGAAAGGGGCTTTTTTGCCCTTTCGCTCGCCTCTTCGCTTGACCTCCTTATCCAACCGTGTTAACTTGGATGGATGAGAGGTCGGCAGCGACGACTTCCACTTCGGATCCGCTCAGGTCGTAGTCCTCGTATTGAGCAAGGACGTACGAGGCGGCCACGGTGTCTTGAGCACTGTAGCCTGCAACAAGGAGGGATACCTTGCCGCCTGCGTGCTCAAACGACTTAATCATGGCCTTGCCCGGAGTGAATCCTTCCGTGCAGTCCGCGCCGGAGTTGAGCAACTCTGCCGCGACGGTGTTCGCGCAAGGTCCGCCAACAACAATCATGTTGGTGGAGCCGACTGCGGGCGCGTCTTTGTCCAGCATGGCAAGCCCGACCGTGATGGGGTTGAGCTTGGTGGTGGTGACGCTGCCGCCAGAGCCGCTCTCGGTGCGCTCGACGCTGCCTGCGACGACGAAGACTTGGGCTTCGACTTGCTCCTCAGGGTAGTGGATGGTGAGCGTTTCCGCTTCGTCACTGCCTGAGGGGTCGTTGAGCTCGACGAGTGCCCCGAAGTCGGTCATTTCGAGCGTGAGCTCGTCGTTATCCTGGGGCTCTGTCGGGTTCCAGTCCGGCGTCGTCGTGGAGTCCCTCGTTGTGCTTCCTCTCGTGTAGGTCAGCGAGCTGGTGCTGATGCCGACTTCTTGGTTGGCTCGAGAAACGACCATCCAGCTGAGCGTGTCGTTGCCTTGGGTCTGCTCGTCGAAGTTCGACGCGGGCGTGACGAGCATCATCGTCACGTTGTTTGCCGTTGCGTTGTTGGCCGCCCACGTGTCTGCATCGCTCAAGTCGAGGATGGCGCCTCCTTTGACGGTGACGCGCGCCTCGTCGTTGAGGGTGATGCTGTCGTTACCGTTGAGGTCGACGAGGATTTTCGGGTTGATGGCGTTCACGTCGCACACAACGACGTCGTAGTCATACCCGCCGACGGTCAACGTGCCTGCTCCTGCGCCGGACCAGAGGCTCGAAGTCGAGATGACGACTTCTCGGTCGTCGCCGGTGGCGAGGTCGTTGAACGTGGCCTTGTAGATGCCGTCATCTTCCTCGAACGAGTCGAACTGGAGGACGTACGAGTACGCCGTGTCGTCGAACGTGTTGCCGCCCATGTTGGAGACGAGGAAGTAGTCGTCCTCGCTCATACCGTACGCGTTACACGTCGCCATGGTGTTGGCAGAGCCGTTGTTGTACGTTCCTTCCATGAACCAGAAGTGGTCGTTGCCCTCGTCGTTGCCGAACGCGAGCACGTCACCCGTGGTTCCTTCGACGAAGCGGACTTCGTACTCTTTCCCGGCGAGGTTGGTGAAGACGAGGTCGTACTTGTCGTCACCGCTCGGGTCGAGTTTGACTTCCGTTATCTCCGGTTGGGTGAGGCCTTCGTAGCGCAGGTCCCAGGTTGGGTTGAGCATGCCCTGCGGCTCTTTGAGGTACTCGCGCACCCCGTGGCCTGGCGCGATGCCGAACCCGTCAGTGCCGGAGTCGACTTGGCTGTCGCTGATGGGGTCTGCGGTGAGGCGGTAGCGGATGTCCGTGATTTGGAATTCGCTATCGTCTGCGAACGACCCGGTGAGGCTGCCGACGATCTTGACGGCTGCGTCTTCGATGTTCTCTGTGCCGACTTCGAACGCGCTGGAGTTGTCGAACGCGCCGTCGGTGTAGTTGCTGTCCGTCAAGGTGATCTTGTCTGCGCCGAGGAAGAATTCCACGATGCCTTCTCGATCGTTGACGAGGATGCTGCGCACACCAATTTCAAGGCCGCCCGAGAGCGTGTCGGTTTCGCCTTCTTCAAGCTCGCTGGTGAGTTCACCATTCACGGCGAGCTTGGCCGCGATGTTTCCGCTGTTCGGGTTGCTGATGAAGACGACGCTGACCTCGTAGTCGGTGCCGTCGATGGTGTACGTCTTCGTCTCGCCTTCGCGCAGGGTGTCGGACACGTCGCCGCCCATGAGCTCGAGGGAAATTCCTTGGCTGCTCGTCAGCGAGGTGTCTACGATGGTGTAGTCGGTGCCGAAGATGTTGATTCTCGTATCTTCGAGGTCGTCGAGGCTGCACGTTGAGCTGGTACAGTCGTCGAGTTTGGACTGGAAGCCGGACTCGAACTCGAGCTGGTACTCGAAGAACGGCGTGTTTCTGATGCCTTGGATGACGAGGTAGTCGCCAACGTTGTCATCCTTGTCTGCCGTGTAGTCAACGTACATCGTCGTCAGGCCGTTCGTGCCGAAGCGCAGGTACTGGTTGTAGTCTGTTGAGCCCTGCTGGGTGCTGACTCTGCCGCTCTTGAGGGC
>RFJU01000093.1 GCA_003694805.1 Candidatus Woesearchaeota archaeon
CGCTGGGCATTATTTCGGCCGTAAAACGCAACTCCATCATTGATGTAGGCACAATGATTGGCGCAAATTTTGGCGTATCCATGCCTGTCTTCTTTCTTGTCCTTTTCGTGTTTTGTTTTTCTTTTCTTTTTTTTGCTAAATCTTTTTTTTGCTTTCCTTGTTGTTTTTTCTGTTCTTTTTGTTGTCGCGGCGGTGCCGAACGGTTGTTGTTGGTGAGACAGAGCTGGATGGGGTGCTGGTGAGCAGTAAACGATGAATTTGTCTGCTCCATGAACGTTAAGCAGCAGGTGCTGTGAGGGAGGGGGCTGGCTGGACTGCTTGACAGAAATTCTTGACCGATACTTTCTTAAACAAAAGGAGAGCTCTTGCTAGCAGTAGTGGGGCTATGGTGTAGCTTGGTAGCATACGAGCTTTGGGAGCTTGTGACCCCGGTTCAAAAGCGCAAGTGAGGCCTGCTCAGAAGGGGGCTTTTTGCCGTGAAAGTCCGGGTAGCCCCACTTTTTTTCTTCTGTCCAAAATGGTATTCGGTCCTACGCCCCTTCAGATCGGAATAAAAAGAGGGCGAGGCGGGGTGTGGCGACGCCCGTGGTCCCGCGCAGGTTTTTTTTCTTGGCGGAGGGGGAGGGGCGGCGAGGGTTATCGACGAGGCGCCAAAGAAAACTATTTAAATAACCTGGTAATCCGCAGGGCTTTGGAGGAGTGCTGAAGATGGCCAAGCAAAGAAAGAAGGGGTACGCCACCCAGTTTGGTTCTCGCTACGGGAAAACCAACCGCCAAAAGTTCGAGAAAGTTCATCGCGCCTATAAAGGAAAGCAAGTATGCCCGTATTGCCATTATGAGCAGGTGAAGCGAATGGCTGCAGGCATTTGGCATTGTAGAAAGTGTGCTTCTGTGTTCGCGAGCAGGGCGTACAAGGTGGAAAAGTTTCCAGCATTGACGAAGTCGTCGGAGGCTGAACATGTCTAATTATAAA
Source organism: Candidatus Woesearchaeota archaeon (assembly GCA_003694805.1). Classification (NCBI taxonomy): domain Archaea; kingdom Nanobdellati; phylum Candidatus Woesearchaeota; species Candidatus Woesearchaeota archaeon. The sequence continues at coordinate 974 of RFJU01000093.1, forward strand.
TGCTTTCAGTGCAACAAAGTGATTAAGGATATGCACATCAAGCGAAGAGTGCGGTGTGTTTATTGCGGTTCAAAGATCGTTTTTAAGGAGCGTTCAACAGCTACGACGGTTGTTGCACGATGAAACTTGAAGCGGTAGTGACGGTCCCGGATGAGGAAGGGCTCGTCTACAAGCTCTTTACGGCTGAAGATAAGGAAATAGGGCAAAGGGCTTCATTCCGTGTTGTTCGCGAGGGGAGTGCCTGCAAGTTTTTTGTGGTGGCAGATGACGCAGTTGCGCTTCGTGCCGCGCTGAACAGCATAACCAAGGTGCTTTCAGTTCACGAGCAGAGCGGGAGGGCTGTGCACGTCGGCGAGTAGCGCCTCACGTGCTGCAAGGGTTGTGGTAGGTGAGTTGGGGTTTGAGAGGGAACGATGAGTGCCACACAAGGAAAGGACGCTGATGCTCGCGTGGCTGACTTGCAAGTGATCGAGCAAGAACTGCAAGCCCAGCACACGCAAAAACAGCTTTTTGAGTCGCAGTTGATGGAGGCGCAAAGCGCACTCAAGGCGCTTGAAGATGCTCAAGAAGCGTTTCGCATAGTAGGGAGTGTTATGGTTTCTGCTGATGCCAAGGTGTTGCGTGATGAGGTGCGCTCCCGCGTGGAAGCGCTCCAAAAGCGGGTTGAGCATATCGAAAAGCAGGAGGCTCGCCTGCGCAAGCAAGCATCAGCGCTTCAAGACGCAATCATGGAAGACATAAAACGATCGAAGGTGAGGTAAGTGGAGGCGTTGCAGGAAATCAGAGAGGCGTGCCGGGAGCTCCATGAGGATGCGGAGACGCCGAAGAATGTTCGTTTCAAACTTTCCTTGCTGATGCAGATGCTTGAAGGTGGCGGTGATATTTCAGTGTGCATTAACAGGGCGCTCACCGAACTTGAGGAGTTGGCGAGCGACGTGAATGTGAATTCGTATGTGAGGATGCAGCTCTTGAGCATTTCCAGCATGTTGGAGATGCTTGAGTCCTCTGTTGTTGCAAGAGATACGCGCTAGTACTTTTTGATTGTGGCGGTTGTTTCACGAACGGTTTTGTTTGTTCTTGCCGTTTTTGCGTCGTCTGCGCAGGTGGTTTTTTGTGTTATTCTTGCCTTTTCTGTGTGGTGCTTTTGTTGTTGATGCTTGCAGTTTGTTCACGAACCAAAGGGCGGCAAGCGTCTCCTTCTGATCCTTTGTGCTCTTACGGCGTGGCGGTGCTTTGTTTTTGAAGGCGACAAGAAACGCGGCGAGGACGCCACCGAGAAGGAGGAGTGAAATGATAGTGAGCGTGTGTGTGGGGATTCCAAGGCGGGCGAGCGCCATGATAAGCGATGCTGTATAGATGAGGTATGCAATGGTGGTTGAAATAGTTTTTTCAGCGTGTATGGGGGTGCCAAGTGTTTTTTTGAGGGCGTAGTCGAGCTTGATTTCATGGAGGGCTCGCTTCGTGATGTTTCGTGCAAGCGTACCGAAGATAAGGCCGAGGAGGAAGACGATAAGGGCGAGGGTTCCTGTGTTGACGAGTTGAACGTATCGGGCTTGAAGTTTTGCTAGAAGGGTTGTGATGCTCATGGCAAGGGTGTGGTGTGGTCGTGTGCTTCAGCTGTTTCTTTTTTCTTCAGCTGGTTTTTTTTTTTGTTCGTGTTTGCTTTGTTGTTTGCTCTGGGTTTTTCTTTTTATGGTTTGGTACCTGACTGCGTAGCAGGTTTGGTGTTCTTTGACGTTGGTGAAGCGCTCGAGGGAGGTGATGATGTGTTCAGGGGTGGTGGTGCTTTCTTCCTTTGTGTGGTAGGCGATTTTTTCGTAGGCAATTGGGGTGAAGATGGCGCATTTGTGCAGTCGGGTGAATACGTGTTGTGGTGACAAGCTGAAGTGGTTGTTTTCTTTCGTGAGGAGCCCGTGTTTGAGGAGGGCGTTGAGGGGTGCGTCGATGGTGGTGGCGCCGATGTGCTTTGCGAGTTGTGAGCGAGTGAAGTGCTTGAGTGAGAACGCGGCTTGGAGGAGCATGAGGGATTCTTTGGGCAGGTTGTGGAGGTTCGGGAGGAATTTTGTTGTGAATTGGTTGATGTCGGTGATGAGGGCGCCGTTGGTGAGGCTGAAGATGAGCGGGTAGTCGCCGTCCTTGTCGGAGCACAGGACGCGCAAAACGGGATGAAGAACGACGCGAACGTCTGCTTCCTCTTCTTGCATGAGGATGACGTCTTTGAGGGTGACGTCTGGCTTGATGAGGGGGAGTATTTCTTCTTCTTTGAACGCTTCGAGTTGGTCGAGGAAGTCGTGTTCTTCGTTGTTGAGGATGTTGACGGCGGTTCCTCCGTGGGCGGATTTTCTTGGCCGAATGGTTGTGAAGAGGGGGAGATCGGTCACGCCGGTGATGAGGGCGGATCCGATGGTGAGGTTGGTGATTTCTTTTTCTGCTTCTGCGCTGAGGCCTTCCACGCCGCTGCTGATAGCGCGCAGGTCGTTGGGGTTGGTAACTTTCAGGATGATTTGGGTGGTGCACTGGCTGAGCACGCTCTTGTCGACCCTCGCTGGTCGTTGGCTGACGATGCACAGGCCGAGCCCGAATTTTCTTCCTTCAGAGGCGACGGTGCGAAGGATTTTTGAGCTCTTCGCTTCCCCAAAGTTTCTTTCGGGGCAGAAGTTGTGAGCTTCTTCTACGACGAGGAAGAAGGGGGGTATCTTGTTTTTCTTGCGTAGTTCAAAGAGGTCTTTGATGAGCTTGTAAGCGATGAGTTCTTGGATGTCGGGAGGTGTTCCTTTGAGGTTGAAGATGGTTGCTTCTCCAGGGGCGAGGTAGGTTTGGTAGGGGGGCGCGTTTTCGCTGAAGATGTGGAGGTTGTTGAGGTATTCGAGTGTTCGGATGATGCTCCATTTGGCATTGCTCTCGTCTTGTTCGAGTGAAAGGATGATGTTGGTGAAGTTGAGTTTCTCGACTGATTTGATGGCGCTGTAGAGGATGCCGAGCTGTGTGCTGTTGAGCTTGCCGGGGAAGAGGTGGATGAGTTCTTCTTGAGTGAACGTGTTGGGGAGTTTGAGCGGCGTTCCTTGGCCGCTTGCCGGGTCGGTGTAGATGGTGACGGGGTATGATGAGGGTTTGAGGTTGAAGCGTGCAAGGCGTTCTTGTTCTTCCACGTTGCGTTTTGAGAGGGTTGCGTACTCGCCGTGGGGGTCGAGGATGATGACGGGGACTTTTTTTTCAAGGATTTCTTCGATGAGGACGCCGACGGTGTATGATTTTCCGGCGCCGGATTTTGCGAGGATGCTGACGTGTTTGGTGAGGAGTTTATGGAGGTCGAGGTGGACGTCAATGTTTTTTCCTTCAAGCTTGCCAATGTACGCCGCGCTTTTCTTGTCGGGGAGTTGGATGATGTGAGTGATGAGGTCGTCCTCGGCGCGCAGGACTTCAGTGCCGGGCTTGAAGGGGGATCGTGGCTGGCGTATTGTTCCGTCCTTGTCGCGAAAGCCTATGACGTGGCATGTTGCAGTGGTGGTGTTTTCTGATCGCTCGAGTTCAGTGATGAGGGCGAGAACGTAATCGTACGGGGGGTGGTAGACTTGGACGTAGTCGAATTTTTTTGCGTGCTGGTTTGCTTCAAAGCTGAAGTGGGTGGTTGTTGTTTTTCCCTTGATTGTGCCGAGGAGCATACAGGAGGACGTTAAGCGGTGGAGAGTATAAAAAACTTTGGCAAACGGTGGTTTTTCGTGTTGTGGTGCGTTATGCGCAGAGAGTTGGTGGTGGGGTTTGTTCTTTCTGGGACGCTTCGTCAGTAGTTCAGAATCGTAATCTTTTTATACTCTCTCGTTTGTGTCTGGGAGAGAGCAGTGCGTTAGTGAAGCAGGGGTGCTGCTCCAGGTTTTTTTTATGGCACAAGCAGGTCAAGGAATGGGAAAGGACGAGCAGATTGGGTTTCACAAGGGCGCGCTCTCAACGCTTGCGAAGGAGCGCCAGGAGCTTTTGCGTTTAGTGCAGATTGTTGAGCAGCTCATGCAGATGCATGTAAAGGCGCTCAAAGAGTTGGGTATTGATTTAGAGAAGGAAGCGGAAAGTCTGTCTCAGCAGGGCGCTGGCGGGGCCGGGGCTGGCGGCCAGGGTCAGGGCCGTGGCGGCTCACCTGACAAGCCCATTGAGGATATTCTCAAGTAATGTTGGAAGGTCAAGGAGTTCCTTTGGTTTTTTTTGGCCTTGCAGGAGGCCCGGGTGGTTTCGCCGGTCTTTTCTTGGCGTCAAAAACCTCTTCATTTATAAACAAAACCGCATTTCTGTTACTCTTGTTAAGTGAAAATGGTTTCGGCAAAGAGGAGGAAGGATAGGCGATTGCTTGGCAAGGCAAGGCAACGCGCACAAGAAGCGAGCACGTCCCGCGCTCCCTCGTTGGAAGGGCGGGTTCGCAAGGCGAAGGTGTTTTCCTTTCTTTCAAGAGAGCTGAATGAACGGCTCGCTGTTTTTCAAGAAGAAGTGCAACAGCGCCTCGTGAACAACCCACGCAGGAGAGCGCTTCCTGACAAGAACTTCACGGACTTGGTGGAGAACATTTTGGGAGAGTCTTTGCTGGAGCTCAGGGATCAGTACTCTTCGTTTCTCCATAAGGGGGAGGCGATTCTTCACGAATTGCAACGAGTTATCTTTGCAGACCCCCTTAGGGAAGGACGGTTCGGTTACGAGAAGGGTACTGAAGTGTTGCCACAATACATTGTTCGCGCAAGGTGCCCGGCGCGGGAAGGGTCGTTCTTTGAAGTCGTGCATTACCTCACTGAGCGGCAGGCAAGGGAGTGGCTTGACGTGGAGCGTTATTCACGCAATCCTGCCTACTGCAAGGAGTGCATGGAAGTTCATCCTACTCTGGTTTCCTTGACGAGGTACGTCACGAAGGAGTGGGAGGAGCTCTCTTCCTTGAAGGAGAAGGTTGAGGAGGCGTTTCCTTTAATGCTCCCCCGTGCGGGAATTGGGGTGGCCGCGGACCGCATGAGGGAGGTGTTGAGGGGCCTGGGGGTTTCTGCCCTGGAGCAGTGGCGCGACTATCAGAGGAGGCATAGCGTGCTGGAGGTGCTCACGAGAGTGAAAGGTGTTGAGTCGCTTGCGAACCAATTGACTGATTTGTTTCTTGGCATACCTCGTCCTGGCAGGCGGCGAGGAAAGCTTCAGGAGATTTATGACATATATGGAATAAAGGTTTGCGTGTCGGGAAGGAAGGGTGTTCGGGCCGTGCAGTCCTTGCTCCGTCGCTCGAAACAAAAGATTTCAGGGTACGAAATCCTTATTGATGATAGGGAGGAGATGGATTATTGGGACAAACCTAAAATGCGGCGGGGAAACATTGTCTTTCAGGGGCTGAAGTTCAGACTCGTTCTCTTGTCGGAGGAGGGAGTGTGCGTACCGGTTGATATGCATGTGCAAACACCAGACATGCTGAATCGTGACAGGCTTGATCACAAAACCTACGTCGAAGAAAAGGAAAAGGTCCGCGAGGAGTTTGGTGAGCAGACGAATACGGCTGTGAACGTGTTTAGGGATCAACTCGCTCGTTTGTTTGGTGCGTATGCGAGAATGCAGGGATTAACTGACGGGGGATTGCGTTGATGGTGATGAAAAGGGCGCTCCATGAATCCTTCGCTGTTTTGGCACGAAGTTCTTGATGAGGGTGCCGTTTGCTTTTCCACAGCCTCCATAGTCGTTGCCGTGTGTGATGATGACATAGCCGGGAGGGTGTTTGTGTTCTATGTCTTCTCCGCGCAGCCACGAGTCCCATTCTTTGCTTGAGAGTTCGACAATGTTTTTTGTTGCGTGGGGGCCGATGAGTTGGCTGCCTTCAATGCTGAGTCTGAGCGTGCCGTCTTTGTTCTTGGTTGCGATGTAGAGGCCGATGCTGCTGATGCGCAGTTCTTTGAGGTTTGTTTTTCCTAGTGCGGGTGTTGAGAGGTAGATGCGTCCTCGCTTGCTGGCAAGGAGGGGGTTGAGGTTCGCGAGCGTGTGTGGTGGTACTCCGAATTGTTGGGAGATTTTTGTGAGGAGTTCTTTTCGCTCTTTGTTGTTGAGAATGGCTAGTTCTTGTTTGCTCTTCTTTTGGCTCGCTCTTTTTTTTTGGCTCTCTCCTTTTC
>RFJU01000094.1 GCA_003694805.1 Candidatus Woesearchaeota archaeon
AAGATCGGCTGCATAAACGGAAACACCAGAAGGAGTGGAAACAGGCGTCCAAGAGCCTCCGTGTAGTTCGGTACAACCACTTTCTCTTTCTTTCGATTGCTGCCCAAGGATTTCTTCGTAGTCCAGGAAGCCTTCTTACAGTGCCAGGCCAGTTCCGCAGCGCAGTACACCTCCTCCATGTTCACGAGTATCGCTCGTCGACTCAGGAGAGCTACCCAAGGGTCTTGGAAAGGATCGGGCAGACGAGTCCCTTGCAATTCTTGATTCTGTGCTTTCACACGTTCAAGAACCTCGTTCACGTACGTCGGGAGACGCTTTTGAAGATCCTCCGCGAACAAGTAGCACACATATTGTCCGTCCAATTGCAACCATCTCTGTTCTTCACACAACCAATGAAACAAAGCCACCGTGCTTACAAACGACCAGAACACATCCGGAGAGAAGAGTTCCAGCGCTTGTTGCAAGTTGTTGTATCGGCTTCCAAACAGTTCCCCTTCTTCGTTGTTCAGGAACACACGGCGATAGAAGAAATCTGCCTCGTTCACCTCCTTCCATTCGTTCATGGTGGTGTCTTTCAGTAACTTCAACATGTCCTCGACGGACTCCACGGAAAGACCAGTGGCATACAGTCTCTTCGCATCGACATGCAAAGAAGGCGGGACCACATACCATTCCCGTGGTTTCCAACTCTGCGCCTTTCGTCCCACACACTCGATGTCCAGTGCCTCCTCGTCCTCACCCTCGTACACTGAAATGTGCGTAGAAACACATTGCACATCCTCCACACTCAGTTCGTTCATCTTCAAAAAAAAGGACGTTTGGGCAAGAATGGTATATATTTATATTTGCGGGTGTGCCACACGCCAGCTGTCCTCCAACTGAAGTTCGCCTGCGGGAGACTTTGGGTCTCCGTTTCTCCGTCTTCCCTCAATGGAGGTTCTGTGTGTGTTGGGCTCCTTGCAGTCTTCTTCATCTCCTACTCCTACTCCGCCACTAGAAGCACTGGAAGGAGAACACAGTTTGTCTCTCTACGAACAAATGTTCTTCCGCAGATGCTTGAGCATCGAATCTCGGCTGTAAAACGACTTCCCATATCGCTCATGCACCTCTCGCATATGTTTCTTCAAGGTCGTGAAGGTAAAGTAGTGGTTGATCCTCTTTCGATGCCACCAACATGCTGCAGCAGCACTACGTTTCGATGTTTAGAAA
>RFJU01000095.1 GCA_003694805.1 Candidatus Woesearchaeota archaeon
ATTCTTAAGTGGTGACAAATTTTTGTTTTTGGAGGGCTGAAAAAGGCAAAAAAAAGAAGAAAAGAAAGAAGAAAAAGAGGAAAAGGCGGGCGGCGACACCATTTGCCTTGCAGTAGGTATTTGCAGGTATCGCTTAAACCAGTATCGCGAGTAGTTATTGGCACCTTCGTTTCTTGCGGGAGGCTCGGTGCACCGCTAAGACGATTGCGTAAAGCATCAGTGCCACGATGACCACCGCAGTGATGAAAAAGAAGGGAAACGAGCTCCCGAAGGATGTTGGTTGTTGAATGCGGGCGACGATGAGTTGTTGGACAACGTCATCGGTTGAGGCGACCTGGAAGATGAACGTTTGCGGGCCGGGTTGCTTTGATGGCGTGACGGCGAGTTGCAGTTCGCCTGCGACTTTGGCGCCTGGCGGGACGACGAAGAGCGCCCCTGGTTGCACTGTGTAGCTCGCCCAGCCTTGCACGCCAAGAAGTTCAATCGTGTACGCTTTGGCTTCTGCTCCAGTATTCGTGATAGTGAAGGGGAAGCGGGCCGTCTGGCCTGGCGTGACGTCTTGGATTTCGAGGACGTCAACGATGGTGAGTGGTGCAGAGTAGTTGGTTGTTTGCTGACATGCAGGGGAGGGAAGCGCATCAACTTTTGCCCGGTACACGACTTGTTCTTGGTTCCCGGAGAGCGCTGGGGAAGTTGCGCGAAGGTAGAGGTCATGTACGCCTGGTTTGGGGCAAGGAGCGTTTTTTTGGACGAATCGAATGCTTGCAGTGCTGTACGGACGTATTGTGCCGAAGTTTTGAACTCTACGAACACCGAGAGACGGCATGAGAAGTTCAACGTTCACGTTGTGAACAGGGGTCGGTCTCAGGTTGGCGAGTTTTACGTCAACAGAGAACGCTTTTCCATCGAGAACAGGTTGTGGCGTGACGGTGACGGCTTCTATAATGAGGTCGCACGCGTCACCGATGCCGTTCGTGTTGGTATCGTATTGGTCCGGGTTTTGGACGCCGGGACAGTTGTCTGCTGCGTCAGGGATGCTGTCGCAGTCAAGGTCGTCAAGGTAGACGTAGTTGTATGGGATTTGACATCCTTGCTGGATGGGGGGTGCGTAAGACGTTTCAGTGATGATGTAGCTTCCTGGCAAGTATTGAGGGCCGCTTCGGGGGAAAAAAGGTGTCGGGACGGGTTCGTATTCGTCCTCGTACGGGTAGGTAAGCGGGATGAAGCGCCCTTGTTGGCCGCTGATGAGTGGAGGTGTTGTTGTGTTGCTGGAGGAGAGGGCAGGTGAGGCGAGGAGGGTTGTGAAGATGAGGAGGGCAAAGGTTGCGAGGATTCTTGTGAGGATGCCCTCTCGGGGTGTTGTTCCTCGCCGCGGCGCTGGACGTACTGGAAGTTGTGAAGAGTTGAAAGAGCAGGCATTCTTGGGCGTTCTTTGTTGGTGCATTGTTTTTTTTGCTCCTCCTTATACGTTTGATTGCACTCGCGGAATGTTGGTTTTTTCTTTGTGCTTCTTTTTTTGGTTCTTCTAGTCTTGGTGGTATTTAAAGCTTGCTTGTTTTTTGCGTGGTTCAGCCGGACGTTTTATGAATTTTGTACTTGCAGTTGGGGTGTTCGTTTTGTGCTTGGCAGGGTGTTGTTTTTGTTTGCGGCTGATTCTTGGGAGCGGAAAGGAGGGGTGTGAAAAGAGAAAGGTCGCTCGCAACATCACCAGCGGTATTGTATGCCAAATTCGAGGCCGAAGAGGTCTTGGCTCGTCTTGTGGGTTTGTTGTATTGGTGGCCCGAACGCGACATTCCCATTGATGTGTTGTAGTCCTGCTTGGATGAAGAGTTCCCATCGTTCACGGTTATCAGGGTTGCTTGACCAGAACGTGAGTGGCAATTTCCCTCTGACTGTGAGGTCGTAGCCGGTTGTGTCAAAAGCGATTTCGTCAGGCCCTGGCGTGTTGGAAAAAGACTGGCTTGTGAAAAAGTTTCCAGTGACGTCGAAGTGTTTTCCTATGTAGTTCCCCGCAAAGTGGGCATACCACCCTGTTCCTGTCACGGTCCGGTAATCGTTCAAGGCAAGGAGCGGCAGTCCTTCGGGCGCGCTTGAGCGAGAGAGCTTCCAGTCGTGGCGGACAACGCCTGCGCCAAGGCGAAGTCCGCTGCCGGCAAGGCTTCCTTCAGGCGTCCATGCAAGTGTTGTCCCGACGCTCCAGCGATTTTGATGGGTTTTGCTCGCTGCGGTGTCAAGGAAGAGCGAACCAGGCCTGTAGTATTCAAAAACAGCCTCTGTATCAATGCTGGATTGTTGGGCTTCGAGAAGGAGGCGCAGGCGGTCGCTGTCCTTGCCGAAGAGTGTTGTCATGAATCGAACGTTTCGGCGTTGAACGTTTGCAGCGAGCGTTTCAAAAGAGACAAAGCCTTTATCGTCTCCTGCGCCGGTGCTTGCGCTGGTGTCGCCAAGAAGCGTGTAGGTGGCGGCATCGAAGGCGAGAGCAGTGTTGCAGCCCCACCACGACGCCGTGTACGCGTGTGCGCCGTCGATTGTTCCTAGGCGGTAGTTGAGTGTTCCTGGTTCTCCTCTGGCTGTTCCTATGTTGCCTGTGATGGTGAAGTCTTCGGTGATTGACTGTGGCGCGCCAATGCTGAAAAGCAAACGGTGCTTGCAAGGAGCTGGGACTGGCAGTTCTATCTTTTCAACGATTTCCGGTGTTGCATCAGGCTCTGGAAGAGGAGGTGTTTCTTCTGGAAGGTCTACGGTTAACGTCGAAGGAGGGCTCGCGGTTTTCACGATAGGAATGGCTATGCTTGCTCCGAGTTCGTGCGGGGGTTCTTTGTCTTCGATATTGATGGAAATTTCCCCGCGTATTTGGCCGTCCTTGCTCACAAACCAGCCTTCTTCTTCCGGGCATACGCCAGGCTCTGGAGGCGCCGCCATTCCCACAGGGTTCAAGGTATCGTCCCCGTTGATTGACTTGTTCGTTCCTGGTTTTCTGTTCCCGTCACGGCGGCCGTTGGGGCCGTAGTCGCGCCACCCTATATCGAGTTTAACGTCTTGTGGATCTTCAGTTCCGTACCGTGCTCCAATAACCGCTACACAGCGTTGGTTTTCTGAGAGAACAATCTGCTCTACCCGCTTCCACGACCCGTCCTCTTCTTGCAGCGAAAGTTCTGGCTTGTTCGTCTGCGAGTTAAGCGCGATGCGGTAGACGTCGTCGTCTTCTCGACGGAGTGTTTGTGGATCGAGTTGGGAATTGTTAAGGCCGGTGATGCCGTCTCCTGCCTCCACATATACGTCATAAATGATTGCACTCGCCTCTGCACGTTGTTTGGGTGTGTTTCGTTCTGTAAAGCGTTCGAGGTGTTTGTCTTGTGTGTTTGTCGTGCTTGGCGCATTCTCTATCGTTCTCGTCACCGCTGGCGCGGTCGGCACGGAAGGTAGTGTGGAAGGCGCGGGGGGCTGGCGTCCTGTTGTAGCGTACGCTGCGAGGAGGGTGAGCGCCGTTGCGCTTGCAACGGAAAGGCTCCTCTTCATACGGTGCTTGATACGGTGCCAGCGTGAATGCGTCTTGTGGCGAGGAGCGGAGTATGCTTCTTCTGTTGAAGATGGAGTGCGGATAAGGTCGTCAAGTGGCGTGAGAAGCGCGTTGTCTGAAAGGTTGTGCGAGTCATACAGAAGTGACGTGGTGATTTCCTCGCCAAGGATGGGGCTTGAAACGGTTGATGAGCTATGCCACGGTTCTTGTGCAAGCGTGCTCGGGGTTGGCGCGCTTTCCTTATGGTGCTGCGGTGTGAGAACGTCTTCTAGTGAGCGCGGCGTGTACGACCGGTGCTTTTTTTCTGCTTGGCGTTGCCGGCGTGTATTGTAGACGTCAATGAGTTTGCTCGTGGCGAGGTCGATCACGTCAAGCGTTGCGACGCTGACATCGTCCCTTGCTTCGAGACGGGAACGAAGTTCGCGGAGTTGTTCAAAGCGGTCTTTGTAGAGCCAAGCGCCGGGTGCGGTTCCTGCGAGAACGTTCGCAAATGCTTCTTCTTTGAGTGCTTGCCAGGAGATGGCATCGTAATCGCTGTTGTCCTCTCTTCCGGCGTTGCGTTTTCTTCGTGCTCGCTTGAGTTGCGCTGTTGTTTCGCGAAGAATGTCTCTTGCTTGCTTGGTGAGGTGTTCTTGCACCATGGTGGGCGGGGAGGAGGAAACCCTCACTTAAATAGTTTGCGAAATTCACCACTGCAAAATAGATACTAAAAAAGGTGGCGGGCTCTAAAACAAGACTGTTGCGAAGGCAGGCGAAGACCCGTGACGTACAACCCCTTGTCAGCAGCGACGTTACTTAGCGTGCAAAGAAATGAGAAAATCGCTTCCAGATCATTCTTGCAAGAATGCCTATCCAAACAGGGATTGAACTCGTACCTTTTCTCAGAGAATACTTATTGTAGCGAATGTGTACCGGGACCTCAATCCAAGAAAGCTTGTGTTTGGCTATGAGTTCGATAATTTCGCTTGCGTGCGCCATCCTGTCCTGAGTGATCCGTATCTTTCTCGCCGCTCTCGCCGTCATTGCTCGAAACCCGTTGTGTGCATCCGTTACTGGCAGGCCGTAGAATACGCGGAGAATGAAGACGGAAGTTTTGAGTGCGAAACGACGAAACCAAGGAATTCCTGTTGGGTCTTTGCCGAGAAAACGAGAGCCCAGTGCAACCTCTGCTTGCCCATCAAAGAGTGGCGTTAACAAGTCTTTTACTTCGTCGGGACGATGCTGGCCGTCCGCATCGAAATGGACAATATAGTTTGCACCTTTGGAAAGCGCGTACTTCATTCCAGTCCTGAGCGCGGCGCCTTGCCCTTTGTTCGCCGCGTGCCGAAGCACAATCGCTCCTGCTCGTCTGGCCACCTCTGCCGTCCTGTCCGCTGAGCAGTCGTCAACAACCACTATGTTGGTATACTTGTTCTTTTGCAATCCTTTAATGACTCTTCCAATAGCCTTTTCTTCGTTAAAGGCGGCGATGACGATGAAAACTTTTTTTCGTGTCTTCTGAGCCATTTTAAGCGAAAAATCTGTTTCACGCTTTAAAA
>RFJU01000096.1 GCA_003694805.1 Candidatus Woesearchaeota archaeon
AAGCACTCTCAGAGGAAGCAACGACACATTCACAATAACGAGAATCATCGCACGACCGCGCACCGGCAACGGCGGGCTCAGATACGAGGTAACGCTTGCAGACAAACAAACGACGGACTTCCTCGACCTCATGCAAAAAATACTTCTTGCAAAGAGCAAAGAGATAGAGATCACAGACGACGAAGTGCTGACACAGGTGGAGGGCTTCATTGAGGACATCACATGGCAAGAGAACTGGACCGCAAGCACCCTCCCGGCGAACACGCCGACATTTCAGGAAACGATCACATTCGGCGAGAGCTGGCGCACAAACCCATGGGGCACAAACCAAAACCCAACATGGGTAGCAGGACCATACTTCCCAACCGACGCGAACGACCGGAACCGGGCCACCTTTGCAGACAGCTCGGCAACGGCCTCGTGATACAATTAAAAGCATAAAGAACAACACCATGAGAAACACAACACACAAAATAAAAGCATTCGCAAAAAAGGTCGCATGGAGCGGCAGGTGGCGACTTTACACCACCCCGGACGGCAAACCGCTGACACCGGAGGAACTGGCCAAGGCGCGAACCATTCCAAGCACCACCCCGGACAAAAAAGCAAGCGAAATGCTCAGCCTGCTCATAGGGCGAGCGGTGCGAGTGCACAGCTACACAAACGTGATCACGACAGCCGGGAGGCAAAAAGTGAACGAGGCGCTCGCGGGAAGCATAAGCGCAGCAAGCGAGGCCAAAATAAACTACGAGGAACTGGGGACCGGAACCACAACGCCAGCGGCCAGCGACACAGGACTGGAAACACCGGACGCAAGCACACGGCAGACAATCAGCTCGCTTGGCGTAAGCGGAAGCCAGCTCAACATTACGAGCTTCTGGAGCGCCGGAAGCGCAACCGGAACATGGAAAGAGTACGGCTGCTTCATCAACGGCACAAGCACAAGCAACAGCGGGACATTATTCGCGCACGTCGGCATCGACATAACAGTAGGGTCGAGCGATGCACTCACAATCGACGGCACAGTAACACAATCAATATAAAAGGCTTATGGGATACACATGGACACCGGGCGACGCACTCAGCGCAGAAAACCTCAACAAAATAAACCAAGCGACAGACGACGCGATCGCAGTGAACACACACAACATCCTGGAGCTTTACCTGCAGATGTACTTTGACAGCAAGAACCCGGACTACAACGGCCTCTTTTTTGACGGCTGGAGCGACACAAACAAAACAGACACCGGGATCAACACCTCACTCACGGCAAACGCCAACGCAAACGACACGACGATAGACGTCGGCGCGTTTGACAGCGCAGAACTCAACAAAGAATTCAGGCTTGAGGGAACCAACACAGAACTGGTAACAGCCACAGCAGTCGCAGACACAACAACGAGCGTGTTTTCAGACAACTTTGACAGAGCGGACAGTGCGACGGTTGGCAACAGCTGGACAGAGTTAGAGGACGCATACATTGACGAGAAAATTGCGAGCAATGCTTTAGAGTTTTATAAAAACACAAACAGCAATGGCGGGAGCACAAGCGCAATTTATCAC
>RFJU01000097.1 GCA_003694805.1 Candidatus Woesearchaeota archaeon
CCCTCTCAACCAGGATTGCGCCTTCAAAAAAAGCTCGAAGAAAATCTCTCCCAACTTTCTTCCGTAACACGACTATCTACAGAAGTGACAAGCTTCCAAGCTGATCACACAGGTTGGCTTCAAAGTGTTCAAACAGACAAATTGCGTATACCAGGAAAGCGTTTTCTCTTGGCCACCGGACAATGGATCGGCAGAGGTCTTTTTGTCACGCCTGAACTTTCCCCAAAAGAGCGCATTTTTGGACTTCCACTACAGCTACCATCCTCATACACAAAGGACGCAAGCGATCTCTTTTTTGAATTACATACTCCATGCTGTTTCCTTGATGTCCGCAAAAAACATCCATTTTTTTCCCTTGGGTTGACAGTTGATGAGCGTTGGAGACCTCTCGATCAAGGAAGACAACCCGTCTTCTTTAATCTTTTGGCAGCAGGAAGCATTGTCTCCAATTTGCCACAACAGCTTCCTCCCTCCAGCTCCACCGCTCACCTTTACCAACAAGGATACGAAGCCGCAAACACCGCTGTTAACGACTTGAGAAAGAAAAAGAAAAATGAGGAAACAACTTGATGCACTTTTTTTTCTTGCCACCCACCTCTGCGGATTGCTCCTTGAAAAACTCGGCAGACTTCTGACACGACCAACGCAAGGGAAACGACAATTTCTCAAACAATATGAAGAAAACGGTCTTTGGGCACTCACTCCAGAGGTGAGAGCCGCACTATTTGAATCTTCTGCCTGCATTCATTGTGGTCTATGCGAAGCCATTCTTCCGAAAAACAAAAACGCCACCTCTCACTCTTTGAATCCATCAACACCTGCGCTCTTCCTTGGAGCCCTTCGACATCTCCCTTCTTTTTCCGAAGCAAAAAACCTCTTTGACAGATACAGAGATGATCTCTCCCAACTAGAAATGCTCTGCCCACAAAAACTCCCCGCCCAAGAGATCGCAAACAAATTAGGGCATTTCAAAACGAGCGAACCAAGCATTACAGATCGAGCTCAGGATCAAGTTGGAGACTAAAAGCGAGAGAAGCAGCGCTCTTGGTGCCGGAAGGCATCACTTGCATCAACTCAAGCATTTGAGGAGAAGCACCACGAGAGGTCGTCCATAGCTCGGTTGTCTGCTTCACCTCTGGAACGGCCTCAAGTAGCGCATGTTTCATATCCATCATCGAGGCATAACGACGTGCAGGGCTCTTGTCCAACGCCGTATTGACAACCTGCACCAAAGAAGGTGGTAAATCAGTTCGAATCTTTTCGAGCGGTTTGGGTTGTTCCGAAATCTGTCGACTCATCAGTTTTAGAAAATTTTGGGGAGTAGGCTCGCCCTCCAAAACAAATGGCGCCCGGCCAACGAGACACTGGTACAAAACGATACCCAAGGAGTAAACGTCAGAACGGCCATCCACATGACTAATCCCACGCAAGCGTTCTTCTGGCGTTGGCCCACGACACTGCTCTGGAGACATGTATTCAGGCGTTCCCACAACCTTTCCAACATCCGTAAAATCCGGCTCATCTGGATCAAGGGGTTTGGCCAAACCAAAATCCAGGATCTTCACAAAATCTTTCTCGCCATCTCGCACCGTCAAAAAGATATTATCTGGTTTGAGATCGCGATGGATCACCCCTTCTTGGTGAGAGATCGCCATCGCATCACAGACTTGTACCGCAATATGCACAGTGCGCTGAGGCGAAAGATAATAAGGAGGTTGCCTCAAAAGATCCCGCAAAGAGCCTCCATTGAGCAGCTCCATTGAATAGTAATACACACCACGCTTTTGGTCATAACCAAAATCATCCACGCGAACAACATGAGGCGACAATGCGCAAACCCGCCGAGCAAGCCGAGCCTCACGTAGAAAACGACCATATTGTGTCTCCCGACGATGATCAGGTCGCTTGATCACTTTAATCGCCCGAGTCTCCCGTAAAAAAACGTGCTCTGCCCGGTAGATCTTTGCCATCCCCCCCTCTCCAACCTTGTCCAACAAACGATACTTCTGATCGAGAACCGTCCCCTCAAACGGATCAGAATAACGAGACTGGCTGTTCGATGCTCCCGGTGGCGGATTCGGAGGAACTGTACGCTGAGTCGTGCTTCGATGCGTTGCCATACGCGCATTTTGAGAAAATTGAGGAGGCTGCGGCTGCTGAGAAAGAGGTTGACCACAAGCAGGACAATAAGCCCCTCGTATCGGTACGCGCCGACCACATGAACGACAAGTTTGATAGCTCATCCTCTGATCTTTACCTTTCTTCCAGGTCGCCAAACTTCAAGAAGCTACCATACCACATCAAAAGATTCGCTCAAGAAAGATTTTTGGACATGGCTCAAATGAGAGTAACAAGAAGCAGTACCCATGATTCCTCTCCTCTCCGTCGCTTTACGACACCTCCCCCCCCCAGTAAGGGAAATTGGGTCGGAGG
>RFJU01000098.1 GCA_003694805.1 Candidatus Woesearchaeota archaeon
AAAAATTATAATAAAAAAATAATCGAATTTTTTAAGCAAGAATTGAAATTTTTAGTTTGCAAACACCGCAAGTGTTCCGGAAGAACGAGCAAAAATGCTTTGAAAAGAACGCGCACACCAGGAAAAGACATGGCGCTTGCAAAAACAGAAACGCCGAGGGAATCATCTCTTCCCCCGCACGAGAAGCGCAAGAGCGAAACAAACCCTTCCCAAAGAAACGCTACGCGAAAGGCGCAAGAACAAGATGCCGCCACGACATTGGAAACCGTAATTGAGCGGCTTGGCGCGCTCTTAACGCCAACCAGCGAGGCAAACGACGGGTGGAGTGGCAGTACACAGCTCACAACCTATGCAAAAAACGTTACGTTACAGCCCGAAACACGAACGTACAGAGGAACGACCTACCGCCAGCTCTGCCCTTTTGTTTTTGACACCTCTTGCGATAAGCAACTCCCTACCATCGTTTTACGGGACCAGTGGATTCTCATGAACCTTTTGCCCGGCATCCTCCGCCATGTGGAAGAAAAAAAAGGCGCGATCATCGATATCGAAAATATTTATGTGCCTGAGGAGAACCCCTTTGGCGGCGTTATTTACACGTTGAAGACTAAAAAAAAAGAAGTTCAGCATCTATCCCCCGTCGCGTTTTACATTCTGTCCCGCGTGAATACATAACCGCGTGTTCGCCTGTTCTCTCGGAACCACGTCTTGAAGGAGCGTGCAAGCCCCCCTTGGTTGTGCAAAAACCAAGAAAAAACAAAAAATTTAAATATACGAAGCCAGTAAACAAGTTACTACCAAAAAAAAGTAACAAAAAAAAGGTTAAAATGGCTTCGTCCAAGAAAGGAAAAAAGAAGGGTTCCGAAGAAAAAGGAACGTATCGGCCTATCAATCTCAGACGCAAAAGCGACCGTCAACTCTGGGAAACGCTTCGCTACGCCATTCCTCGATACGAGGCTGAGCTAGGAAGGCGTATTGATGAGAAGAACATTGTTAACATCTTCGTGCCAAGGAGCGGTGTAGAACAACAGAGCGTCCAGTACATCGCCGAGAAAGGGAAGGAAACGTGGTCCGGAGTCATGACATCTCTTCAAATGGAGGTGTACGCTTCGCGCGATCCCGACGACAGGTACCGCATCGAGCAGAAATCTGCCGAGCAAGCACGCCCTCCAGCAAGCGAAGGCGGAGAGCGCTCCCGCCCCTCCCAACGTAACAATAACGCTGCTGTAAAAGAAAAGACACGAGCGCCTCCGGAGGCGTCTACAGCTGTGCCGCCGCCTGCACAGCCTGCTTCGTTGGAGGAGCGCTGTCAAACGAGCAGCGAAACACGCCGTGAAGGCGCGTCAGGAGGCGGCTCTGTGATGGCCGTTTTTGGGTACGCTGCCGTGACCCGCGCGGGGCGCAAGATAGGAACGGCAGTGAAGCAGTCTAGTCAGAGTGCTCTTTCCGTGTTGGGGAGGGAAGCGCGACACTTGGGGGAGCTTTTTCTTGAGAACCCTTCGCCGAGCGAGTGGCTAGGCAATATTCGCGCGTATGTTTCTGGACGGGAAAACTACAATCTCGTCGTTAAGAGTCTCACGCCGCGAAAGAAGCCGTAGCTGATGTTTGAAGTCAAGGCAGAGGCGGGCTTTGTTGCGTCAGGCGTTACGCGTTTGATTGTTGAGCGAGGATGTGTTTGAGGACGCTCTCCTGTGAGCGAAGCATACTGACTTCCTCGTTATCAAGCTCTTGAATTTGGTCAACCAAACGTACCGCTTCTTGGAGGTCCCTGTCTTCCCTGTTTTTGAGCTGGAGCGCCTCGTTGACCTTGGCCAGTGCCTGATTAAGATTCCTTGCTTCTAAGCTGTGAATAAGCTCCTCTATGGTTTTCTCAAAGCGATCCAACTGCTGCTGAAACAATCCTTCGAGTTGGATGAGTTTCGCTTCTGCGGCGCGCTTTTGCTGCAACGCCGCGAACAAGCGCTTGGCTACTGCTTGAATGCGTTTTTCGTACTTTGCAGAGTCGTGTCCTCGCGCCGCTATGAGTTTTCGCAGGTGGTCTGCTATCCCGCGTTCATTTTCTTCACTCGTCCATTCGAGCTTCATGAGCGTCTTTATTTTACCCGTTAAAGCTGACAGTTCTTTGTCAAGTCTTTCCTCTTTTTTGACAGAAGGCAAGATCGCCTTTGCCATATTCAGCGCCCGCTCAATCTCTCTTCGAAGCACAGCTTCATCCCTCGTGCCTGCACGCATTATTTCGGTGAGAACGGCCGAGATAGCTTGGAGTTTTTCCTCGAGTTCATGATGAACATAGTTTACTAGCCTGTTTTCCAGCGACCGCAGATTCTTAAGCGCGTTTTCTTCAGTCCGTATCTCCTTTACTTCTCGCTTGGCTTGCTTCCACTCCTTATACGCGTCTGCTGATATTTTCCTATTCTCTGCACCCATCTTTGCAAGGCGTGCACTGCCCCTTCCCGTCCAGACAGCTATAAAGAAAATGAGTAAGACCCAAATCACAATTGCGCCAAAGCCCAAGGGCACAGTGAGCCACGAGCCGGTGAGGAGGTACATCCATTGTGGAAAGGGAGAGAAGAAAATAACCAGGATGGCTATGGACGCTGCGAAAGCCTTGCGTGCACCGGAATGACCGTGAAAGAACGTTATTTTCGAAGAAAGCGGCCAGAGGACGGAGAAGAGGACGACGAAGCTGAGGACGATGGCGAGGAGGGGGACTTCACCAGCTGCGGGGAGGTCGAACACGGTCTCTGCAGCGCCGGCGATAACAGACACAACATCTTTTAAAAAGCTTCCCACGACATCCGCGGCGTTTTGTGCTTGTGCGAGAGCTCCCGGCAGGAAGAAAAGAGCAACGAGAAGGAGGAGCGGGAAAACGTTCCGAGCGCGTCCAAAGAGTGATGGTGAATGTGTTCCTTTTGTACGGGGGTCGAGGGTGTTCGTCGCGGTCACGTTGTTGTAAACCTCCAGCGGAGTAATAACGCATCTTCACAAGAAGAGTATTTAAATTTTTTCCTTTTAGAGAGAGAAAGTTTTATATATGCCAATGAGGGAAACGTCTGTTATATGAAGGTCATGATTACATTTTTCGGAGTGGTCACCTTGCTCGCGGGGGTGGTTCCGTTTATTCTGGGGTTCTTGCCCGAGCAGTACCGTATGTTCCTGCAAGGGTATTTTTACATCGGCCTCGTGGTCGTCATCGGCCTGGGAGGCATTGGGTACGCGTTTTCGCAGGGCTTGTTCGGCATGGCAAAGGGCTTGATGTTTTTGTACTCAGTCCTCGTCATCATTGGCGGGTTGCTGCCTCTTCTCGGACGGTTTGTTTCGCTTCCGTTTCCTGTTGAGGGCGTTGTTCAGGCAGGAATTATTATTCTGCTCGGCGTCGTTGGAACGGTGTGGGGCTTGAAAGCGTACATGTAATGTTGCGCGTTTTCTCGAGGTGGCAGATCCGTTTTGGCTGGAGAGAGCGCTTCATTGGTGAGCGTGAGAAAAGAACGTGAGAAGAGAGAACAGGCGGGGGGTGCCCTATTGGATTTTGACGTGCTTGCCAATGGCTTGGCCGGGCATGCCTTTCTCGAAGATGGCTCTCACGGCGCCGCTCTTGCCGTGCGCCGCGACAACTTTGCCGTGGATGAGGGATTTCCCCGTGTGGAAGGTCACGTTTTTCCCGATGAGTTTCTCCGCAGCGTCCCGGCTGGTTACTTTGGGCACCGTCAGGATGAGGTGGTGCGGCGTGACGGTGTGCCTGTTTCTTCGATAACTTGCTATGCGGGCTTCCATTGCGCCTTCCCGAAACCCTGTTTTGTTTAAAAGCTTTTTCCTCGGTGTTTTCAGAACGCGATTCCGAAGGCGTGGAGGAGGAGGACGAGGGCAAGGCCGAAAAGGCCGCCGATGGTGACGATGAGGACGCTCCAGACGTTGATGGTGAGCGCGGGGATGAGGAATATTTTGAGGGCGAAGAGGGCGAAGAAGCCGATGATGGCGTTGAGGGCGATGATGATGCTTTTTTTGAGAAGCCACCAGAGTCCGAAGGCAAAGAGGACAGCGACGACGATGCTAAGAATGACCCATATGTTCAGCATGAGTTTCACCTTGGTTGTTTTGTTTCAGCGCCAATGGTATCCCCTCTTGGAAGCGAGCAAGCCGGTTATGCCTCCAAGGATAAGAATGCCCGCGATGGTGTATTCGATGATGTTGGGGAAGAGTATGATGAGGACGCCGGCCAGGATGGCCAGGACGCTGGCGGAGGTAGTGACGTCGCTGACGAATCGTGTGTGTCGCATCGGGAGTGTGTGAAGACGGGTTTGTTTATATATTCATCGGTGGGGGTGTGTGGCTTTAGCAAGGAGGTCTTGCTTGGTTGGTGCTTGTCGAGGGTTGTTGGCGGGCATTCCTTTCGTCGGTGCAAGCGTTTCCTTGAGAGCCTGCGTGAATGGTTTTTCTCTGAAGGTCTGGGATGACACGATCCGCGAGGAGTTTGAGGTTGTAGCAGTCATGCGCGTTGTATCGCAAGAGGAGTTCAAGGTAGTGCTGGTTGTTTGTGGCGAGGAACGTGTGCCAGAGCGTGACTGCGTCTTCTCCGCGAGTGAACATGACGTCTTCGTCGCGGGGGATGTTGAGTTCTTGCTCGATGGCTTTGAGCCCTCCCGTGAGTCCTATTCTGCGGCAGACGTGGCGAAGGTCAATGCGAGGAACGGGCGGGAGGACGCGGCCGAAGTAGCGTTCAAGGAGGGGGAGGTCGAAGCTGTTGCCGTTGAAGGTTACCAGGCAGGTTGCGCCTGTGAGGAGGTGTTGGATGGTGTGCTTGGAGAGGTTTGCGCCGCGGATGAGTTGCACCGTGTTGTTCCCGTCGGAGATGCCGAAAACAGTAATTTTGCCTCGTGCGCAGGTTTCGATGTCGATGTAGCGTGCGCCTTGAGAAAAGAGCGGGTGGGTGTAAGCGCGCCAGTGTTCAGCGAGGGGGATGGCGCGGTAGAAGAAGGACGTGTTTTCTTCGTTCAATGCCTTGTTTGCAAAGTGAAGGAGGAGCTTTCCTTGGGCGAGGGTTGTTGGGCCGATGCCCGGGATGGTTTTTGCCTTGAGAAAGTCGTTCCACGTGTAGACGTGCTGGTTCCAGAGTTTTCGCTCTGTTGTTCTTCCGATGCGGGGGAGGTGGAGGAAGGTGCTGGTGAGGAGGGACGTTTTGTTTGCAAGGAGGGGTGCAACGCCGTAAGCGGTGTTGGTGGCAGTGCTCGTTGTGGCGCGGGTTATGGCGTTGGTAGCGGCGGTCATGGATGGCTGAGGACGGGAACGAAACGCTTGCGTTTGCGCTTCGCTTTTTGCCATTATTTAATTTCTTCGCCGCTCCGTGTCCAGTGCTTTGCACCCGGTGCTTTGCGCTTTGAGCTGGTGAGAACGAGTGAACACGGCCGCGGCGGAAGCCAACAATCGCGTCTAACCGGTTTCGACGTTGGGCGGGGGCGGGACGGGGTCTGGCGGGTTGTACGTGAAGGGCTTGCATTGGAGGTAGCCGAAGGGTTGGACTGCTTCGCACACGCCAGGGTTGGTTCCTCGGTGGCAGGATGCGCCTTCATTTTCTTTTACGTCGCACTTGCCGTCTTGGGAGCAACGCGTCACGCAGGCCTGATCCGTTCCGTCTTGGACGCAGATGCGGCCGACGTCTTCAGGCGGGACTTGGCACGTTGTCGAGCCGGGTTCTCCTTCGCAGCGCATGGGGCATTTTGCGTACGCGTCCGAGCAGAGCGTGCCGGGAGGCGCTGCTCCTTGTTCGCATTCTCCTGCTTGGTTGCACATGCCGCAGTTCCCCCCGCAGAGCGTGAGTGAAGGTTGGCATCCGTACCCGCTCTTGCCGATGTCTATGACGCCTTGGCCGCCGAGGGGTGCGCATTCCCAGCATTCCTCCGTTCCGCCAAGGGCTTGAACACACGAGAGGGGGTTGCATTGGAGGCCGCCGACTCCTGGCGGGCCGCTCCCGAGGCCGCCGCACTCGTTGGTTTCCACCTCGTTGAGGGGCGTGGGTGGCGGGCAGAATGCTTGGACGTCCATGCGCAGTTTGATCTGGGCGGTGAAGTCGGTGAATCCTTCCTTGGTTTCCATTTGTATTGAGGGGTCCGCGCAGGTTACGGTGAGGAGGACTGCTGCTTTCTTGGTGAGTGCGCTGCGCTCCTGCCAGTTGTGGTTTGAGTTTGGGTCGATGTCGTCTTCGTAGATGTCCTCCCATAGTTTGTTAATCGGACGCAGCGGCGGGTTAACGTTGTAGAGCCCCGCGTACGCGGTTCCTTTATTGATTTGTTCTCGAAGAACTGTGCCGGTTCCGAAAAGGGCGCCTTCCGTGTCGGGGTCTACCGGGCATCCGTAGTTGAGATGTGGCTTGTCTTTGTAGGGCCGCGTGTCTCCTGGTTCAGTGAGGTCTACGACGTTGCCGTTTGCCGTGACGCCCTTGAAATAGTCTTGAAGGTAGGTGACTTGCGGGTCGCCGTGAGGAATGGAGCTGAGACTTACTTCTGCATCAGTCATGTCGTACTTGTGGTACTCGTCTTGGGAGATGTCGGGGTTGTCAGCTGAGCACGTCGGTGTGCACCCGTTCGTGTTGCTATACACGGTGTAGATGTCATTGCGAACGCCACTGCCGGGAAGTATTTTGTACGTGCACGTGACGCCGGTGCTTGATGGAAACGCGTCTTGGAGTTCTTGCACTGCTTGTTTAATGACGTTTTCGACGTCGTCAGCTTCGAGGGCGTAGTCCATGAGCGCTTCTGGCTTTGCACTGTCAAGGAGCGGGTCGCAGCAGCACGACGTGGTGCCGCACGTGCCGGGCGTCATGAGGTCGTAGAGTTTTTCGCTCAGTTCTCCTGCATCGTCTTTCATCCAGTCCCGCATGGCGAGGTAGAGATCCCAGTTGAAGTCAATGGTGAATGAAGATTTCACTTCTTGCTTGATGGTTTTGTCGTCTTCTTGGTACGTAATGATCAGTCCTTTGGGTGTGATGGTGAGTTCGCGTTGGCCTCTGAGTTGGTCGTAGTTGAAAGTGTCTGCATCGTATTCGTCCAGGCTCGTTTCGATAGCGGTTGGTCCTTCGACGTGGACGCCTTCTTCTGCTTCGAGGGAGTCAAGGTAGTTTCTGAGTTCCTGCATGACGTAGTACTTCAGCGAGTAGCGAACTTCTCCGAACCCTGGCGGGAGGGGCGCGTTGCAATACCACACGTCGGTTCCTTCGTCTTCGTTTGAGAAGCCGTACAATGCGAACTTTTGTGCTCCTGTTTGGACTGCACGGTCAATAGCGAGTTCTACGTTGGCGCGTTGTTGGGTGAACTCGTCTTGTTCTCGTGGTGGGAGGACGTTGGAGTTTGTGACGAGAACGACGGTGCCGAGGACGAGGGCGGCTATGATGATGATGGCGGGAGCGATTCCTCGTTTTGAGTGGGGAAGGAAATAGGAAAAGCGGTTTTTTCTTGCTTCTCTTCTTTTTTGTCTTGTTTTTCTTGAAAATGGCATTGCTTTGCTTGTTTTATTCGTTTTGTCAGTTTTGTTCCTTAGTCGTTGCTCTAGCCCGTTGTTTTGGTCCTTATTTTCTTTCTTTTTATGCTTTTTCTTTTTTTCAGGTGGTTTTGGGTGCTTCTGGGTTTCTCTTGTGTGTCTTCTTCTTTTTTTCCTCTTCAGAGGCCTTCCGGTGTTCTGGCGCTCGTGTTACTGTGTTGGCGGAGAGGGCGTGTACACCCAGAGGTTGAAGTCGATGAAGGTGTTGTCGTGCGGCATGGGGAGTTTGCGGTTCACGACGACGCGGTCTTCACGTTCTTTTTTCTCGCCTATGGTGATGCTGAACGCGTCAAGCTTGTCTTGGATGACGTTGTTGAGCGTGTCAGCAAAGCCATCGAGGGTTTGAAGGTGGAGGACTTTTCCCTTGGTTGCTGAGGCGAGGGCTTGCATGTGGCGCTGAATGGCGGGGCGGCATTCGGGATGGAAACACACGCCCGTGTAGTACGTGTACTCGGTTATGCCTGAGAGGGGCGTAAAGTCTTGGGTGGTGATGACGGCGCCGTCAGGAGTTTCTGTGCATCCGCCACAAGATGCTTGGGAGCACGCCGTTTTGGTCGCGTTGGTGGGGGTGAAGCCGAGGAGGTCGTTCCAGTTCGGGGCGCCTCTGCTGTCATTTATGAGGAACGCGTAGTTGCACCGGTCGGCAAAGATGGGATTCACAACGTGGTAGTTTTGTGTTGCGACCGTTTGTGCTTTCTCGACTGACCACCACGACCTCGCCTCGGTGGGGAGGTCGTCGAGTGTGTCGTCGTCGCAGGATGCTCGGCACAAGTCGCAGGAGAGCTTGTCTTGAGGAGTCGTGTACGTGTATTGCCCTCCAGCGTTGGTGAAGATGGTGTCTGCGGGGTCGTCAAAGTTTCTGACTTGGAAGCATTGGCTGTGAATGGAGCTCGTGCTGAGTTCGTCGCTGAGGGGGAAGATGAGAACAAGCCTGCTTGGTTGAGCATAGTTGGCCACGGCCGACGCGTAGGCGGTTCCTGTTCCCCAGTCAGGCTCTGAGAGGTCTCCTACGCGGATGTCCGCTCCTTGAACGACCGAGCCTCGTGTGTTGTCAATGGAGGACCACCAGGATGGCCAGTCCAAGTAGTTTCCTGCAAAGTAGTTGCAGGTAGTGCTGGTGAATGCACCGTGGCTTTCCAGTTCGTACGGCGGGGTGAGGGAGTAGTCGTCTCTGAAGTCTGTGTTTTCGAGAATGTCAAACTGGTACGGGTCATCGGGCGTGGAGGAAGCGCCCAAACCTCGTTTCCCTTCTTTGTAGAGGTTCGCCGCTTTTAGTTGGGGAGAGAACCCGCAGCCCGCCTTGCCAGGCAGGTGTTTGCAATACCCGGGGGGGATGCTTTGATTGGTTGCGTTGACGATTGCTTCTCTTCTGTTTTCAAACACGTTACAAGGATCGTCTTGGCCTGTTCGATCTTTCGTTCCGGTCAGGACGTAGACGGTCACGGTGACCGTTCGGTTTTCTTCTCCGCTCGCGGTGTTGATGAACCGCTCGAGATTTTGTGCGATGACATCGCGCTCATCCTTGACACTGTTGCTCCCGTCCAGGACGAAGATGATGTTGACATCTTTGATATGGGGCTTCAGTTCAAGGTAGTAGGTCCCTTCGCCAAACGTGAGGTCGAGGACGTCTTTTGTTTCCTTCGCTACGTCAATCACCTCGCTTCCGAAGGTGATGTTTGGTTGGCGGAAGGCCATCGCGTCTGCGAGTAAGGTGCCAATGGTTTTTTTCGTGGTTGGCTCGGTAATGTGAAGAACGGTGTTGACATTATTGTTGTAGAGGTCATCATAGAAGTTGTCTTGAACGATGTCCTTGCTTTCGAGCGTGTCCGTGGCTGCTCTGCCAAGAAGGAAAACGCCTCCGACGATGAAGAGGAAGATGAGGAGGATGGAGCCGAAGATGTTTTCTACCAATGCCATGTTGATCGTGCTGGTGTTCTGCTTTTTTAACAGTTTGCCTCAGAAGGTCTTTTGCTGGTGCTGGATTCTTGTCTTCTTCTTGTTTTCGTCTTCTCGTTTTTCTTCTTTTTCTTTTTTTCTCTTGGCTGGCTTTTCCCGTCCTTGCTGAGGGAGTGGCTTAGGGAAGGTAAAGCTCGAGCTGCCCTGGACAGGTTAATGCGTCTTGCTGAACGACGGGGACTGCGTAGACGTAGACATCCTTCCACGACCCTTTTAATGCGGTAATGTTGGTGCTCTCCCACCGCGTGACGTTGCAGGCGTGGTAGGGGAGTTTTTGGATGCTCCACGCTACGAGGAGGTTGGGGGGGAGTGTGAGGTTTGAGCCGTCTTTGCAGGTTTGGGTGGTGAGATTTTCCTCGTGGATGATTGTGCCGTAGCACGAGAAGATCGCGTCTCGTGCGAGTTTGGCGTTGAGCAATGCGTCTTCTTCACTGTGGACGAGGCGTTTCATGTTGGTTACGACGGAGAGATAGTAGATAAGGCCGATGACTACAGCAAGGGCGATCATGATGAAAAAAAAAGTGGTGATGATGCTGTAAAATCCTCGCTTGTGGCAGGAGCGCGTGTTGGGGTGCGTCGCGGGAGTGGCAGGTGCCGAACGTGCATTTGTGCTTCCTTGCCTGTTTGCTCGCCGGCTTGCTTTCCTGCTCGCTGACAGCTCATCGCTACTGGTTTTGGTGCGGGGGTTACGATGCATAGTTGGGCGTGAAGGTGAAGGTCTTGTTTTCATGGAGGATGACGAGGGTGATGAGGTTTTCAAGGTTCCACGACGCTGTCTTGTTCGTGTTGCACAAGAGCTGGGTGCAGAGCGTTTGGCGGATGGTGATGCAGACGGTTTGGTTGGTGAGGTTGAGGTAGCCGCTCGTGATGGTTGACGGGTTGAACTCGTAGCGGTAGTACTCGCTGGTGCACGCATCCCCTATTGCGCGTTTGAACACTTTCAGGTTGTTGTCGAGAATGTCAATTTCTTTTGTGGTTGGATAGATGGTTCTGGCAAACCAGAGGGCAAGGATAACAATGGCGAGAATGCCGCCGAGCCACATAATGATGGTTGTAGGGGTGTCACCCTTGGCAGTCCATGCTGACATTTGTTGGTCCTCTCATGAATGAGCAGCGGTAGGTTTGGATGTCGAAGGATTGGAGGGCGAGCGTGGTGTTCAAAGGGAGCGAGTACGTATCAAGGGCGCAAGCGCATCGAACGCAGCGCTTCTCTCCATCAAAGACGCCGCAAATGGTGTCTTGTTCTGTGAAGAGGTAGAGTCCGGAGGGGAGGTCGACGCTGATGCTTTGCAGCGTGGAGGGAGGGGTTTTGCAGATGAAGTCGCATTGTTGTTTAAACTTGTCAAGCGCGTGGTCGAACGCGTTGACTTTGTTCTCCCCTTTGAAGTTGATAATTAGTGTGCCGACTATGGCAATGGCGAGGATGACGGAGATGAGGCCGAAGTAGAGCCAGACAACTTGTTCCATAACGCGTTTCCCTTTTGTTCTTGGTTCTGTTCTTGGTTTCTCGTATTGTTGGTTTTTTTGATTCTTGTTTTTTGATCCCTTCTTCGCTGCCGAGGCAGGTTTTGCGGAGTCAGGATCGGTACCCGCCAGTGCGCCTCCGTGCAAGTTGGTTGTCGGAACTGAAGGGAGGCCTAAGCAAGACAAAAAAAAAGCTAGCTGGGATGAACGCTTTCATTGCGTTTTGCCTGCAGCGATCCGTCCCCAAGCAGCGTTAGCTCGTTGGGATGCCCAAGCAGCTGCTCACTTCAGGAATGAGTGCTGTATCCCACGTGAGCTTGTTTGCCTTCTCCTCTGGCGTGAGGCATTCGCCGAATTCGTAGCGGTCGAACATTTCTAGGGCGACTCTCGTGGTCGCGTTGGGCCCGGTTATTTGGTCCTTAAAAAATTGGCAGACAAGTTGGAAGCACGTTTTGAAGTCGAGGTTCCTGCCGCACGTGTCGCAGCGCGTGACGAGCGGGCAGTAGACGTTCGTCTCGCACGCGCCGAATGCGTACTCTTCGCCGTACTCGTCGCTCCGTATTTCTCCATTGGCGTTGAGGTCTATTCCTGCTCCTATTTTGTGAAGGCAGAAGGACACTTGGCTTTGCTCATCGCACCCGTTGGAGGTGACGCGCGAACAGACGTCATTGCATTCATTGAGTGCGTCTTGTTTTTGCTGATCCAGTCTTGCTTTTTGTTCTTGTCGTTTAAGCTCGTTCGTTTTTTCTTTCAGTTGGTCACTAAACATGCGAAGCATGAGCATCGCAATGGCCAAAATAATGAATAGTGCAATAAATATCTCTATTGGCTTGTCTGTTCCTTTTTTGTTCCTTGCAAAGTTCATTCTCATCCCACCTCTACTTTTCCTGTTGCGATGTTGTATTCTATCCACACGCCTCGTTGGCCGGGTGCGAGCGATGCTGCGTCAATAGCGACATCCGCTGTTTCGTTGCGACCGTCAAGGTTGAGCGCTTCGAGCCTGGCTACTTCCGCCGGGCCGATTGCGTTTTCTGCGGGGTTGATGCTCTTGACGGCGAAGCACACCGTGGAGACGACTGCTTGCTTGCCCCGTTTGTAGCACTCCCTAATCAGCCCTTCCAGTTGCGCCTCGGTAAAGCTTGAGAGCTTGATCGTCTTCTCTTCTTCTTGCTCTTTTTTTTCGATGTCGATGCGTGTGACCTGGTTCTTTGCGTTCTTGATGATGTCGCGGGCGAACACGATGAGGGAGGAGGCGACTAGGATGGACACGAAGAGGACGATGATGAGACGTATGGGGAGTTCCATGGTCTTTCCGTGGTGTTTTGCTACGTGGCGTTTTGCGCGGCGTTGTTTGCTTTCGTGGAGCGGGTTGGCGTTACGTAATGGTGAGTGTGCCGTTCGCGCAGGTGACGAGCACTACTCTTGGAATTGTGAGGTCGGCCATATTTAAATCTTGTTGTTTTAGGTCGTCTTCGTGGTCTGAAAGCCTTACGCCATTGAGCACGTCGTCTTTGGTGAGGTTGCCTTCGTCTTTGATGTGGACTGCGACGGTCATGTTTTTCCTGCCGAATTCGCAGGATTCCCAAATGCGATACAGCGAGGTTGTGAATTCTTGTTTCGTTTGGGTGAAGGCGGGCTCGTTTTTTTCTTTCTGGACGAGGTTCTCTATTGTTTCTGAGGTGTTTTGCCAGTCGTGCTCTACGAGGAACCAGTATATCATTGATGCTGCAATGATGGCGACGATGAGGAAGACGAGGAGCTCGACGCTTTCCATAGGTGCTCCCTGCCCTGCCGTATTTATAAACTTGGTGGTTTTTTCTTTGTTTCTTTGTGTTCGTGTGCCGTTTCAGTTTGGCAAGGCAGAGGACGGGGGAGAACTGTTGCGAAACCCTGCCTGGCAGCGTTTGCTGGGTTGGGGTGGAGGCGTGCGTGGTGGAGCGGCGTGTTCATCCAGTGATGGTGATGGTGCCGTTCGTGCAGGTGAGCGTGACGACGGCGGGGAGGGGTATGGCAGACACGTTCACGTCCTCGCGCTCGCCGCACCCCTCACTCGC
>RFJU01000099.1 GCA_003694805.1 Candidatus Woesearchaeota archaeon
CTCATCGTTTCGTCTCCATGAATGTTTTTTTGTTTTTTTTGTTACGTTGCCGCAGGCGAGTTCTTGTTCGGTCGCGCCCCGCGGTTCTCGTACTGTTTTTGCTTGGTTGTTGCAGCGCTGTCGTTGTTGCGGCGTCGTGTTTGTTTTGTATCGCTTTCTTGTATTGCTTTCTTGTTGTGGTCTGCCTTGTGTTTTGTGATGTCTTTGGGCGGTCTTCTGCGGGAGCGTTGCGTTGTCTTCAGCAGGTTGTGTCTCTTCCCGAGCGTTTTTGTTAGAACTCGTCCATGTCTTCGAGCTTGTCCAAGTAGCCTTGTTGTTTGAGAAAGCTTACTTGTGTTGGGCGGTACTTGAAGATGATATCGCCTCGCTCGTCCCCTCCAAATTCCCAGGGCTCTACCAGGACGAAATCGCCTTCCCGCACCCACAGTCTGCGCTTGAGCCTGCCAGGTATGCGACACACGCGTGTCTTGCCGTCTAAGCAGCGCACGTGGCATCGGCTTCCGCCTAGTCGGCTTTCTAAAACGCCGATGGTTTGGTTGCCCCGTGGGAGTTTTGCGCGGCGTATTTCTTCTTGTTCTGCCTGGGCTCGTTCCTGGGCGAGTTTTTCTTTTTTGCTCATAGTGGTAAGGATTTTGTTTTGTCAGGGTCTTTCGTTGTTGATGTCCCCAGCGGTGCTGCTGGTATGACAGCCCTTTTCAGAAAGGAGGGTTGTTTAAAAATGTATCGGTGGTTTCTTGACGATATTCTTAGGAAGGGGCGTTTCTCCAGCGTCTTTTTTCGCGTGCGTCCTCAGCCAGGTGTTGAAGACGCTTATCATACGGCGTGAGACGATTGAAACAAACTATTGGAAGAGAAGAGAGAACGAGTGTGAAGACGTGAAGAAGTAGTTACAACAAAGGGTTGCCAACAAAAAAACAAACACAGAACAACAAAAAGGTAAACACAAAACAACAACAAAACGAACACAAAGAAAAACAGTTGCAACAGGAAAGCAACAGGAGAGCGCCCCCTCCTCGTATCCAAAGTGTATCATCCGGAGCATCTAAGAAAAATGTTTATATAGGGGTATGGGCTGGAAGGGCGGTATGTTCGTTCCTCGCCCGTTTGGGAAGTTTGCCTCGACATCTGCTCCTTCCTTCTGGGTGTTCATCTTCACCGCTGTTCTCGCTCTCTCCTTTCTTGTTTTCATTGAAACGCGTGTTGAGACGCAAATAAGCCTGGCAACGTGGGAAGAGCAGAGCGCTTTGCCATTGTGGAGAGCGCAGAGGTCGTTTGGACTTGCCATCCAGGGTGCTGCGCGTGATGTGGTGCAGAGCGCTGGAGGGGCGCCGCTG
The DNA here is from genome assembly GCA_003694805.1 of Candidatus Woesearchaeota archaeon. Taxonomy (NCBI): domain Archaea; kingdom Nanobdellati; phylum Candidatus Woesearchaeota; species Candidatus Woesearchaeota archaeon. Next base: position 1,335 of record RFJU01000099.1, read on the forward strand.
CCCGGCAGTGTTGGTGCAGGTCTTGGTGCTGACCTCGTGAAGGCCGCGCCCCGCAACGCGGTTGGTGGCGCCGTTGCGAGTGTTGATGCGAAGCAGGTGCTGGTTCAATTCAGCGAGGAAGGGTTGGTTGAGCAGGGCGTTGATGGGTCTGTTCGGTTCGCCAGCGCTGCGCTGGAAGCCCTTCGCGAGCGGTTCGGCCTAGGCGGAGGAGAGCGCGTGTCGCCACAGACAGCAACGTTTTCATTTTCAGTACAGGATCCCGGCAGGGTGGAAGAAGCGGTTGCCGCGTTTAACGCGCTACGGGGGGGTGGCGAAGTAGTTTTTGCAGAGCCGGACTACCCCGTCACGGCGGCGGTTGTGCCGAACGATGAGTATTTTCCTCTGCAGTGGGGGTTGCGGCGCGTGAATGCCACGGCGGCGTGGGATGTCGAGACGGGCTCTCCTCTCGTCATCGTGGCCGTGCTGGACAGCGGCGTTGACCTCGACCATCCCGAGTTCTCCTCACTCCTGTGGCGAAATCTTGGAGAGGTTGCTGGCAACGGGGTTGATGATGACGCGAACGGCTTTGTAGACGATGTTCAGGGGTGGAACTTCGTGGTTAATTCCTCCGATGTTGACGATGACTTCGAGCACGGCACCATGGTTGCGGGTGTCGTCGCCGCGGTGACGAATAATAACAAGGGCATTGCGGGGACGTGTTGGTCTTGCAAGCTCATGGTCGTGAAAACCCTGGACGCGACAGGTGTCGGGACGGTGAGCAGCGCGGCGAGGAGTATCTGGTATGCCACTGAGAACGGTGCTGATATCATCGTAGCGAGCTGGACAACGCAGGAGAGTTCTGTGCTTCGCGAAGCCGTCGATGCGGCGGCGGCGAAGGGAGTGGTCATAGTCGCAGCTGCGGGGAATGATAACACGCCTACCCTGCAGTACCCTGCTAGTTATGAGCGCGTGGTTAAAGTGGCCGGGACGAATAGTCAGGATGGGCGCGCGAATGAGGCGGGGTGGGGAAGTTCGTTTGGTTCTGACACTGACCTCGCCGCGCCGAGTACCGGCATTGTTTCCACGTATCCTGGCGGCATTTATGTCAACGCGTCGGGGACGTCGCTGGCGGCGCCGTTCGTTGCGGGGGCTGCTGCGCTCGCGAAAGCGCATCGTCCCGTCTTGGAAGGGTTGGCGCTTCGGCGCGTCTTGGAGGGGGGTGTTGATCGCTTTGGCGAAGCGCTCGGCGTCCCGGATCACTTCATCGGAGAAGGGCGGTTGAACCTTGCCAAAGTGCTTTCTTTCGAGAACGCAACGAGTGCTGAAGCAGTGATTTCTTTTCCCGTGGCTGAGAGCGTCGTGAACGGCTCTGTTGTGGTGAGAGGACGTGCGGGCGGGGAAGGTTTTTTGCTCGAAGAGGGGCCTGGTGATTACCCGAGTGCGTGGTCCACCATCAACAGCGGGACTCGTGTTTCCGAAGGAGAGCTGGGCGTGTGGGATACGACGCGCGTTCCGAACGGAAGGTATGCGCTGCGCCTCTCCGTGTGGGACAACGCAGGGGAGGCGCACGAGTGGGTGCACGTGCAGGTCGAGAACACACCTTGCAACGTGGGAAGCGAGCGTGAATGCGGGGGCGGCGTGGGTGTTGGTGCGTGCACTCCTGGCGTTGAGCGCTGCCTCGCTCCAGGGTTTTGGAGTGCGTGCGAGGGGCGGGTCGATCCGCAAAGCGAGGTTTGCGGTGATGGTGTTGATAATGATTGCGACAATGAAACTGACGAAGGCTGTTTTCTTTGTGACGACGCTGACGGAGATGGCACCGAGGGCAAGAGCGCAACGTGCACGTCAGGGAGGGATTGCGATGATTTGAATAGCTCGATTCATCCTGGCGCGAACGAGGTATGCAACAACCAAACCATTGATGAAGATTGCAGCGGCGCGTATTGCTTGCCAGGCGACCCGAATGAGGATTTCAAGGTGGACTTGTTTGATTTGACGCTGGTGGGGAGCACGTTTGGATGCAATGCTGCTGCGAGTCAGTGCTGGGATGCGAAGGCAAAGCGGGGGGATACGAACGCGGATGGCGTCGTGGACGTTGTCGATCTTTCGTCCATCAGTTCTTTTTTTGGATCTCGGTATGGTGCTAACGAGAGCGCATCTAATGCCTCTTCTCAAACGTGACCTGATTGGTGGAACGTGATTGGCGGAGAAGGCGTTGTAGCTATGACGCTGCCGTTATAGTGAGTAGCCGTGTAGGTCTGCTTGTTGCGTTAGCACGCCCTGCTTGGATGCGTCTCCTCTTGCATAACGTTTATATATCTACGGTGTTGGCCCTTTCTTGTGATGGGGCAGAGTAGGAGTAGTTCATCGTTGAATCTTCCGAAGAGAGAGGGCATCGAGGTCCCTGCGCGGTTTTGGAAGCGAATGCTCGCGTTCCTGCTTGACTTGTTTTTCCTCCGCCTCTTTGTCCTCGCTCCCTTTTCATCGTTGTTCGAGCAACGAGCGTCCACTTCGTTGTTGATGGAGGAGTCGCTCCCTGCTCCTGTAATGGCGGGTGCGTTCATTGTCGTCTTGCTGGTGTGGCTGTACTTCACGATGTTCCAGTTCGTCTTGAAGCAAACACCGGGTATGATGATTGCAGGCTTGTGGGTGCGTGGCCGCGTCGGGCTCGTGAAGGCAGCGGTGCGCAACCTGTTCATCTTGCCCGTGTTCCCGTTTTTCATATTATGGATTGTTGAGCCGGTCCACCTCTTGCTCAAGAAAGTTCGGTGGCTTGAAGTCGTGACTGAGACCAGGACGGTCGAGGTGTTCCGTGCATGAGGTGGCGTATGAATGTGATAACCTGTGAATGTGAGGATTGTCTATGAGTGTTTGCCAGAGTACAGAAGGATGTTACGTCGGATGTGAGGGTTTTGGCGTTGCTAAGTGCACGAACTGGACGGCGCTTTGTTCGCCGCCTGTTTCTCATATGAGGTGAAAGAATGGTCAAGAAGTATACAAGCAAAGTGCATGAGAAGGGCGAGTTGCCCCTCAGTAAGAAGGTGTGGGTGAGTTTGTTGCTCTTGCTAGCGTTTTTCTTCGTTGCTAGCATTCTCGCAAGCATTGTTTCGCTGAGTGATGTCTCCGTAGAAGGAAGCGGGAACGTTGCTCGCATCAAGTTACATGGCGTGATCACCGTTGATGACGGCCTTGGCACGTTTAGTCCTGACACCATCATTGCAGAAGATGTCGTTTCCTTGCTTGAGAAGGCCGATGAGGACGCGTCCATTAAAGCAGTGGTGTTAGATATTAACAGCCCCGGCGGATCTGCGGTGGCGAGTGATGAGATTGGAAGGGTTGTTCGTCGTTTGAATAAGACGGTCGTAGCAGTCATTCGAGAAGTAGGCGCGAGCGGGGGGTATTGGATTGCTAGCAATGCCGATTTCGTCGTGGCGAACAGGATGAGCATTACTGGCAGTATTGGCGTTACCTCGAGTTACTTGGGGTTTGGTGGTTTTCTTCGCGATCATAATGTGACGTACAACAGGTTAGTTGCGGGGAAGTTCAAGGACATGGGATCCCCGTTCAGAGAATTAACGGATGAAGAGCGTGCTTTGTTCCAGGAAAAACTCGACAGGATTCACTCGTTCTTCATTGAGGAGGTTGCGCAGAACAGGAATCTTTCGTTGGAGGAGGTGAAGAACCTCGCTACGGGCGAGGTGTACTTGGGTGTTGAGGCGCTTGATGCAGGGTTAGTCGATGCTCTGGGCGGTTTTGAGGAGGCTGAACAGTTTTTGGAGGAGGAGTTAGGAGAGGACGTTTCCTTTGTGACGTTTAAGAAGAAGAAGACGTTTCTTGATGTTATAGAGCAGGTGATTTCGGGCGGGTCCTTTGCGCTTTTGCACGGCGCCGTGGACGTTCCAGTCATGCGGACCTAAGAAGGTGATTGCAAAGGCGCAGGTTTTTTTTTTGAACTGGTGCTTTCCAGAGCCGCGTTTTCGTACTGCTCATTTCGGGCCAGTTTCCAAAGCAAGCAATGAGGCGTTCAGAACCATCCTAGAAAAAAAAAGTGCGGGCAGGTATCACGTCTCAAGTCATAATGTGGTGATGCTTGCCTTGTGTTGATTCTGGTTACCTGCTGCTGTCCGCTTGTCGTTCAAGTTCGAGCTTCTTCGCGATTGCTGCGGACTGGTTGCTGAGTTGGTATGCGTTGATGATTTCATCGGCGAGGCAAGAAGCAATGGTGCGTTTTGTGTTGAATGCTTTTTGTGCTGCCCCTTGGGTCATGAATTTGAGGGCGAGGTCGACGCGACGCTGCGGTGCACACTCAACGGGTTTGGGGTAGCGCGCCCCGCCATATTCAATAGTGATTATTTCTTCTCGTGGGGCCGCGTTCTCAATTGCTTTGACGAGGACGGCTACGGGGTTTTTGCCGAGCTTTTTTTCAATGAGCGAAAACGCTTTTTCAACGGTGGTGAATGCTTTTTCGGCTTTTCCTGTGTTGTGGCCGCTGCTGATGGTGTGTTTTTTTCCTTTGTGGCCGGTGACCATCACGCGGTTGATGAGGCGTTCGACAATGAATATCTTTGACTTGTGGAATCTGTTGCCTGCGTAGCGCGCTCCCGTTTTTGGAACGATAACCGGCGTTGTCTGAATGTAGTTGACAAGGCCGGGGTCATCGACGGTTATCCCGGTGCAGTCCCACTTGTTGAATGCTAAAACCTCGGTCATTGACGATGCGAAAACCCGGGTTTGTTTATAAAGCTTTTCCTCCGGGGTGGACGGTGGAGGGGGCGCAAACAAGCGCTATCAGGCGTTATCTGTTAATTCTTTTGGTTTCTTTTCTTCACAACACTTTTATAGTTTGGCAGTCCTTGCGTCCGTGTATGCCGTATTGTTCAAACATCTGCTCTCGTTTCGTTTGCTTGTGTTTCTTCGTGCTTCTTGGCATGCTCTTGATTGCTCTTGTTTCTTGTTCGAACGCTCCTCAGGGGGAGGGTGACGGCATGACGGCGCAGCAGCCAGGCTACGCCATCCCTGATTCTGCCTCTCCAGGTCTTCGCAAGAACAGTTCAGAGCGTGACGGATTGCAAGACGGCGTGCTCGCAAGGGAAGGAGAGGTGCGCTTCGGAAAGGACGTCTTCGTTGTTGAGTTTGCACGAACGCCGAAAGAGCGTCAGAAGGGTTTAATGGGGAGGGAGTCGTTGGGCGACCGAGAGGGTTTGCTCTTTGTTTTTGAGGATGATGCGCCCAGGACGTTTTGGATGAAAAACACGCTACTCCCCCTTGACATGATTTTTCTTGACCGGGAAGGGGTGGTAGTGCATCTTGAAGAGAACGCACAGCCTTGCCGCAAGGATCCGTGCCAGCTCTACACAAGCCCTGTTCCCGCACGATTTGTCCTTGAGGTAAAGGGGGGAGTTGCGCGGGCTGTTGGCATTCACGTGGGCGACAGAGCAGTGATTCGCAGTCTTGTTTGAGGTGAGCGAGAAGGAGGGTTGAGAGAAACTTTTTAAAGGAAAGGAGGTGTTGTTCTTTTTATGGCTTGGCAGGGCGCGTTAGGCGGGTTACACGTCGCCACGAAGAGCAATGCAGCGCGAGGGGCTGGTTTCTTGCTTGTTCTGTGCATGGCGGTGTTGTCGCTGGTCGTGCTTAGTTCTTGTACCGCGTGGGAGGCGCTGAAAGAGAAATCTTCGTTTCAGGAAGTGTGGAATAGTTCCGAGGAGTTCGTTCAGGATATTCGTAATGGGAGCGAGAGCGTTGTGGCGTTTCTGAACGGGACGAAGAAGGTTAACCAGTCTGAGGCGCGCTCGCTCGCTTTGGAAGCGTGGACTGCTCAGTTTTTGCAGGTGCAAAGCTTGCTCCGAGAGCTGGGTGCGCCTTTGCGATACAGCAAACAAGAGGTTGTTGAAAGCGCTGTTGTGGTGCGTGAAGAGCAGAGCGTGGGAGGGTATTGTTTTACGATAAGAACTGTTCTTGACGTGGAGCGTTTTGAGCGAAACAGATTTACCAAGTTTCCTAAGTCAGCGTGGGTTGGCGTTGACGGTGGTGTGCGGACGTTCACTGGCGTGTCTTGCAAGAATTCCTAACAGCGTGTTTAAGCACGCTTCTCTTATGCGGCTTTTGTGAAATGAAAGGTCGCATAATTTTTTTCTTGCAAGAAGTGTCTGTGTAAAGTCGGTTACGACGTGCTTTTTGTTTGGAACAGCGTTGTGAGGCCGAGACGTGCTGTCCAGTTGACGTTGTTGTCGTAGCATTCTTGGCGCAGAGAAGCTATTGATTCGAGGTTGCTTGTTTTGATGGATTTGCAGGCGCTTGTTTCATTGGTATGGGAGACGAAGCCAACGGTGCACCAGCCTTGTTGTCTGAGGCGTTCTTGGCCGGTCAGGTGCGATAAGAGTTCTTTGCAGGCGGCGTGTGTATTCCCGTTGCGTGCTAGCGCAACGCCGTAGCACACTGCTTGTTTCCAGTCGGTGAACGCGTCTTTGCAGGCGGCGAGGTTTTTGAGTTGCTGGGAGATCGTGCAGGTGTTTTCTTTGCAGACTTCAAAGGGAGATGTGCAGTCTTCGTCGCGCGTGCACGTGCGCAGGCAGTTCCCTTCAATGCAGGCTTCGCGGTATGGGCAGTCATCATCTGTTACGCATTGGAAAGGCGAGCATTTTCCTCTGAGGCAGTATGGCGTGTTCGGTGTTTGGTTGGCGCATTCATTGCTTGTTGTGCAGGAAAGGAGCGTGCAGGTTCCCTGCGTGCACGTGTAGTCGGGGGGGCAGTCGCTGATGGCGGCGCAGGTTTTTTCTTGGAAGCATTCTCCATCGATGCAGAAAGGATGTGTGTTCGGGCAGTGGTTGTCAATGGCGCAGGACGTGCATCTGTTTTTGACGCAGAATGGGCGGGGGGTTTTGCAGTCCTTGCTGCTCTGGCAACAGTTGGGAATGCGTGTGTGGACGCATTGGTTTCCTGTCTGGTTTGAGCATGCATCTTGCGTGCAGGGATTCTTGTCATCGCAGGTTGGCGGGCAGACGTGAACGCTCGTGCTTGCTTGGCGCGTGTGAAGGGAGGGGCAGTCTGCTCTGTTTTGGACAAAGGTTTCGGTGTCGGGGCACCAGTGTGTCTGCTTTGTTGTTTGGCAAGATGCCAAGACAAGCAGGCTTGCGAGGGTGAGGACTACCGCAAGTGTTGTTTGGTGCTTGTTTGCAAGAGGCAGGTGGTTTCGTTTCATTCCAATCGGGGAGCTCCCTTTTTGCATGTCTTTTTGAGGTCGTTGTTTGTTGTTCGTTGCTTTTTCATTATTGGTTGTTGTTTTGTGGGTTGTTATCTTCGTAGAGGGAGAGTGCCGCGACTGGTCCGGTGGTTGCTTGGGTGAGAAAGTCGAAGCTCAGGAAGATGCCTGGCTTGAGTGCTGTGCGGCTTCCTCGGGGGAGGGTGTATCGCTCGTCATTGACGAGGAAGGTGGCTTGCGGTTCTTGTTGGTGGGGGAGGGAAATGCTGATGAGTTTGATGGTGTATTCCTCGCCTTTCATGGTTTGCGTTTCTGCTTCGCCTCGTGCGAGGGTGTAAATGACGCTTGTGCAATCCTCTTTGCAGGAGGAGGCGTCTTCTCCTTCTTCACACAGGTGGTTGCCGCAACAGGGTGTGAGGGGCGTGTGTTCGCATTGTTGCCTGAAGACGTTGTAGGTATCGCTCGTGCACGGGTTAAAGTCGCGGCAAAGCGGGCAGTCCGGGCTCGGGTATTCTCCTTGTTCGCAGACGCCGTTGCCGAGGCAGGGTGTTTGAAGGGCGTGGGTGCACGTGAAGTTGGTTGACTCGTTGCAGACGTCTTTTGTGCAGGGGTTTCCGTCAGCACAGTGAACGGGGCAGGAAGAGAGAAACGCGTCCTGGAGCCCGAAAAAGCCATAGGTGAGTGCAGAGGGATGCTGTTCGTTTCGTGTGCTTGGTTCGTCTTGCCCTGTGTCTTGGCGTTTGTGTCCTTCGTCGGTGCGTTGCTTGGCGTATTGTTGAAAGGTCATTGTGATGAGGGATGCTGAAGCGTCGTGTTTGCTTGTTGGGGTTTGGTTGTTTGTTGGTTCATTCTCGTTGGTTTGTAGAGTGAGGTTGATGATGACGTAGGCGGTTGTTTCGTTCACGAGGGTTGTTGCAACAATACGGGGGGTTTTGTTTTTCCAGCGTGGGTCGGCTCGCAGATAGGCTGCGAATGCTTTTGCGCTTCGCTTCGCCTTGAGTTCGGGGGCGAAGAGTTCGTACGCATTTTCATATGCTTTGTTTTGGAGTTGTTGTTCGAGGAGCGTTGCGTGTTCAGCGAGGGCTTGTGCAAATGCCGTTTCTTGTTTTGTGTTCGTGGGCGTGTTTGGTGTGCAGGACGTGAGTGCTGTAGTGAAGAAGAGAAGGAGAAGAACAGTTGTGGGATGAAGCGCTGCGAGGAGTCTTGGCGGGCGCGGCGTTCTGGAGAGCTCGCGTTTTTCGTCGTGGAAGAATAGTTTGTTCTTGGTGTTTCTCGCTTTTCTCAAAAACCTCGGGCGGCTTGCTTGCGGGGTTGCTCGCGTTTGGTTCGCTTGTTCCGCTATTCTGGCCACTGTTCTATCACCGTTCTGTTGTTCTGAGATCGATGCTCCGCTCCGCTATGGAGCGTGTGTGGAGCACGATTTCTCTGTAGTGGGCTGTTGCGAGGGTGAAGTATGGATGGTGTTCTTTGCGGACATTGCTGACCAAGGTTTCGCGGAGCGAGGCGGTTTTTTCTATGACGTTGTTGACTTCAGCAACGTTTTTTGTGAAAACCGCCTGCATTGCGTTTTCAAGGAGGTTGAAGACCATATCGTGAACTTCAAGAAGACGTTCGGATGTTTGTTTTGGTATGGGTGTTCGCGTTTGGTTCTTGTTTGTGGCGCTTTCTTCGTGGGTTTGTCCTTGTTTGCTTTTTCTTTGGCCTTCTTCGTTTCGGTTCTGTTGGTGTAGGGATGCGTCTTCTTCACCCTTCGTTACGATACTTGCAATATCTTTTGTTCTGTCTGCTATTTTTTCAAGGCAGTCTGCAATATGCCAGAAGAACACAGCTGTGACGGGGGAGACGCCGAGTGTTTTGGTGAAGATGGGCTGGTTGAGTGCTCTGACAACAAGCTTGACGAGGTAGAAGACTTGGCGGTTGATTTCGATGTCGCGTTGGATGAGTTCTTGTGCTGATTCATACGTGGAGGTGTTGGTTTCATTCGAACCCCGCGGCGTATTCGCTGTGCTGGATTGCTTTGTTTCTGTCCTTCGTCGTTCTTGTGCTATGAGTGAGCGCAGGCTTTGTGCGTTGGTTTTGGTGTTGTAGTAGATGCGCCTGATGGTTTGCTGCAGGGATGGTTTTGAGGTGTCGAGGAAGCATTTGGCGATGATGTGGTCTGAGTTTTCTTCGACGACTTCGAGTGCTATGAGTTCGTGGAGGAGTTCTCTGAATTGGTTGCGTCTTTTGCCAAGGTTTCCTTTAATAATTATTTTGTCATAGTCTTTGACGTAGGCGGCGATGACCTCGCGTTTAAGCCCTTGGAGTGTCGTGTCGTTTGCATTGATGGTGATGGTTTTTTGCGTGGTGCGCTTGCCTGTTCGGGGTGTGATGAGAAGGTCGCCGGTCACGAGCTGTTCTACGGAGAGGAGCGCTCCTTTGCCCAGTCCTTGGGAGGTGACCCATTGTTTAGGGAGGGTGATGCTGTAGGTTGATTTTCCAAAGGCGATGAGTTTGCGCAGGTCCATTGTTTTGAGGGTTTGTGTTGATGTTTTGGCGTGATTGTTTGAAAGCGTTGGTTCTGTTTGATTTTGTGGAGGCGGTGCTGTTATTTATTTGTGCCGAATTTGTTGGGATTCACAAGAGAGTTATTTATAAAGTTTAAAAATACATATGTATAAACACTATATACTATTATTGCAATAACTATTTATTTTTGTCCTGCTTTCCTTTTCGTAGTCAACAAACGTGCTAGCTTGCTACGAAACAGGCCTGCTTTCACAGGAAATCGCTGCAAGCTTGCAAGCTAGGGAGGGGGGTGAGATGAAAAACGTCGAAGACGTGCTGTTGTGCAGGAACTGTCTCAAAGAGATATTTGGCGAGCCCATCTTGGAAAATGGCCACGCCTATTGCTCATTTGAGTGCGTGGGAGAAGACTTGGCCAGGTGGGAAGCCATTGAAGAACTCCAACGGGAAGCGTTTATTTAGCCAATGCGCTTTAGCCAATGTAGCTCGTGTACGTTATGTACCTGGTCCTGCTATGCAATGAACAAGGAGCGCTTACAGCGTTACAGGAAGGCGAGGCAAACGCGGGGCATAGTTATTCATAGTTGTTTATAGTTATGGAAGGAGGTTCCCCAACGTTCCCCATATATTCTCATCGTATGGTGGTTCTTTGACACGGCGTTCGGTTTTCAACACCAGCCTCCCCGTTTAAGAACGAAAGATAAGAACGAAAGAACGATTGAGCAGTGTTGCAGTGTTGAGGTCGTCGCCTTGTTGAGCGCCGCGTTCCCTTGTCCCCGCTTGCAAACGACCAGCAGGGAAGGAAAGGTTTTTTAAAGTGTCTTCGGCTCCAGAGCGACGTATGGCTGCAGAGAAGAAGCAAAAAAAGCAGAGATCGTCTCAAAAAGGGGCAAAAAAAGCCGGTGCATCACCAGGCACTGCCTCTCCCGAAACGCCTGCCAAGAGCAAGCACGACAAGAACAGCGACCACGCGCAGCCCGAAGTGAACATTGGCTTGGTGGGGCATGTTGATCATGGAAAGACAACACTGACCGAGCGCCTCTCTGGAAAGTGGACGGACACGCATTCTGAAGAGCTCAAGCGCGGCATCACGATCCGTTTGGGATACGCAGACAGTGCGTTTTATGAGATTCCTGGAAAGAGCGGGGTGGAGCGGTTTACCACCTCCCCTTTTGATGAGAAGACAAAGAAGCCGAATACGTTTTTGCGTAAGGTAAGTTTTGTTGACGCGCCGGGGCACGAATCTCTCATGGCGACCATGTTGGCAGGGACGACCATTATCGACGGCGCGCTCCTTCTCGTGGCTGCAAATGAACCCTGCCCCCAGCCACAAACCAAGGAGCACCTTATGGCTTTGCAAATTTGCGGCATTGACAACGTTATTGTCGTCCAGAACAAGATTGACGTCGTGAGCTCTGAACGGGCCATGCGCAATTACAACCAAATTAAGGAGTTCTTGAAAGAGACAAAGTTTGCAGATGCTCCTATCATTCCTGTTTCTGCTCAGCGAGGAGTCAATATTGATGCTCTCATCGCCGCGATTCAGGAGTTCATCCCGACGCCCAAGCGGGACGAGACGAAGCCGCCCATTTTCGTTGTGGCGCGTAGTTTTGATGTGAACAAGCCAGGCATTCGGCCTCGCCAGTTCAAAGGAGGTGTTTTGGGTGGCGCGCTCAAGCAAGGGGTTTTGCGTCGAGGAACACGGGTTGAGCTGAGACCGGGAAGAATTGTGGAAGAACAAAACAAAGTCGTTGCCAAGCCCCTTTTCGCAAAGATTAAGAGCATTATGACGGGGGGCTTTCCTGTTGAAGAAGTTCGGCCAGGAGGTTCTGTCGGCATCATGACTGATTTGGATCCGGCAATGGTTTTTACTGATGCAATGGCGGGGAACGTGGTAGGACTGCCGGGGGAGCTTCCTCCTGTGTGGAATGAGTTGGTATTAGAAACGCATTTGCTTGAGCGAGTTGTTGGGAGTGCTGAAGAGATCCGGGTCAACCCCCTCATTAGGGGGGAGGTTCTTATGCTCAACGTTAATTCTGCTGCTACGGTTGGTTTGGTGCGCCAAGTGCATAAAAACAACGTTGTGTGCGTGTTGAAAAAGCCGGTTTGTGCCGAGGTTGGGGCTCGGGTTACTATTTCTCGGCGGGTTGGGAATCGATTCCGCCTTATTGGTTACGGCATCTTGCAGGAAGCATGAACTCGCCGTGCAGAAATTAGCGTCGGCGTTCGCGCGCCCTGCACGCCGCTTTTCTTGTTCGCGAGTGGAAGGGCGCTTTGCCCGTTCTTGAGTAGCGTTCTGAGAAGAATTGCTAGGTGTGAAAAAGACGCAAGAAGAAAGGGGTGTGGCGGACGTGCTGGTTTTCGTTGTTTTCAGCTCTTTTTCTCCATGTAGCCGCACTTGCCGCAGGTGAGGCGGTCTTTATGCGCTGCGAGGAAGAATCCTTGTCCGCACTTGGGGCAGGTTTTGTTCTTACGCTTGACGTGGCCGTTCTCTATTTCGAAGAGCGTTGCGAGCTTATACGCTGGTTTTTTTGAGCGTTCTTTTTTTTCTTTTTTTCCACCGCTTTTTTTCGCTGCCACTTGACTGCCTCCACGAACATATCTTGTTGTTCTTCTTCCTTCTTTATTTTGCTAACGCGTCGTCTTATTCTGTTTTAGCATCACTTGCTGCGCTGTCTTCTCCCTGGGCGGTTTCTTCTCCGCCTTGATCTTTCGATTCTGCTTGCTCTGCTTTCTCCTCTGTTTTTTCCTGGGTTTGTTCCTGCTTCGGCTCTTCTTTTTGGTTTCGCTTCTGGAGATGCGCTAGTTCTATTTGTTGTAAGCTTTCTTTTTTCTCGTACACGCATGCTGTGATCAGTGCTTGGTTTGTTCCGTAGCTGGTGTGCACTGAGCGAATGACGACAAGGTCTTGTGGCGCTCCTGCAGCTTTGGCCAGGGCCTTGCGCAGCAAGGCTTTGCTTGGCGTTGTTGATTCCGTGGTGCACGTTGCTGTGATGAGCCTTCTGTCAAGGAGTGGTTGGCGTTCGTCCTGAGTTATGGCGAGGTTAATTTTTTGTTCTGTCATTTTTTTTGTTCTTGGTGTATGGTTGGCTTTGTTTCTTGATCGTGCGTCTTGGCTTGAGGAGGCGCTATTCGCCCACGTCCAAGCATGAAGGCGGCTCTGTTCTCTTCAGCGTATTTTAAGGGCGTACTCGCCGTTTTTCTCTACTCCCATTTTATGGGCGATAACGCTTTTTTCCACATTGAGGAAGTGGATGAGTCCTTGAAACACTGTTGTGAAGCTGTCTTTCTTGCAGATGGGGCAGAGCTCGCCTTCAACAAAGATTTTGCAACGTTTGCATACTTTCTTTTTCATGATACGCTACCGTCTCTATTTTTCTTTGGTCTTTCCTTGCTTTTTCTTCTTTTCGTCGGCTCCGCCAGAGATGTCAGCTTCGATCCATTCTTCTTTTCCAAGGCCTTGTTGGCGCATCGTCATGCCTAGCTTGGGGTTGGCGACGTCTTTGTAGCTGATGGCCACGATGCGGGCTCGGCAGAGGTCGCCTATTTTTAGTGTTCTTCCCGTATCTTTTCCTTGGAGAACCTTGTCTTTGGTGAACGAAACGAAATCATTCATTGCTTGGGAGATGTGCACCAAGCCGTCAATGGGGCCTACGTCAAGGAACACCCCGAATTCTGCAATGTCCTTAACCCTTGTGGGGAGGACTTCTTGCATTTCAGGCTCGAAGGTTATTAAGTCAAAGACGCTTTCGTAGTAATGAGCGCCGTCGCCGGGAATGATGATGCCGTCTTGTATGTCTCGGATGTCGCCGACGTCGATGACCAAGCCGGTTTCTTTTGAGATGAAGCCAGTGAATTTTTCGCGTACTTGTTCTGTTATGGCTTGCTTGAGATCCTTGCCGAACTGGTCTGGAGGAACCCTGATGTGGTCTCTGACGGTGACTGAGTAATACATGGTTTGTTTCACCTTTTGAGGAAGAGGTATTTCCTTTGGCGAACGCCGATCACGCTCCCGCCTTTTTCCTTAACGCGTTGCTGGAGGGCGGCGTCCTGCGTTGCGACATACACGCCGGGCCGTGCTAGTTCGACCAATGCGTCGTCGGCGTAACGTGACGTGGAACAAGAAATCGTTTTTAAAGCTTTGTGTTTTATCAAGTCTGCTGCCAGCTTGGCTGCTCGCTGATCTCTGGCTTTTCCTGTTTGTTGGATGGTTTGGAGCTCTTTGAGTGTTGGCTCGACGATGCAGATCTCGTGGGGTTGGTCGAGGAGGCGGCGTATTTCTGTAAAGATGTCAATGCCGCACTGCCCTGGCAGGAGGAGGATGTTGGTATCGAGGAGAACAAGGGCTGCCCGTCTCGGTGCTGTTGATGGAGGGGGTGATTGGGAGGGGGTTTGGAACGCTTCGTTGAGATGGTCGTGCTTGGAGGCGTTCATCGGCTGAGCCACGCTTCATCCTCCTTGGGTTCTTTGTAGAATGAGCAAGTCTTCTGTTGTGAGTTTCTCGCCGCGAGCCATTTTTTCTTCTACTTCTTTTGCTCGTTCTTTGATGGTTTTTTTCTCCTCTTCTGCTCTTGATTTCTCGACTTGGACGTTTTGTTCTTTGAGTTTTTCCTTGATGGCTTTTATGAAGGCTAGTTTTTCTTTGAGTTGCGTGTTGAGTTCGTTGTACGTGTTCTTTTGGGCGAGGAATTTTTCGTAGAGTTCTCGTTCCTTCTTGCGAAGTTCGTCGATTTCCTTGGATTGCTTGATGAGGTCTTCATGGTGTGATTGGGACTCTGCTGCTTGATCTTGTATTTTTCTGTGAATAGCATTGGCCTCTGCTTTTATGGTGTCAATCTGCTTGGATTTTTCGCGGATGCGTTTGTGCAGGGCGCTGACTTCTTTGAGGGCTTCTTGCTTCTTTTTGAGCTCCTTGATGGTTTTCATCAGGCGCTGTTCTGCCTCGAAGCTCATGGGGACTGTTTGGAGTTTGTACTCTAGCGCTTCAATGTTCTTGAGCATTTTTGCAGGGTCGCCTTTAATCTTGCTTCTTTCTAGAAGTGCCTTGTATCGTGCTTTGAGCGCTTTTATTTCGCCCACTTCTTTGTTGATGATGGCGTTGATTTCGTCTCGGCGCTTTTTGAGGTCTTTAACTTCTCCTGTCAGAGAATTTCTCACTTGTTTTTCTTCCTTTATTGCTTCGATATGCTGTGCTATTTTCTTTCCGACTTCCTCACGCTCGCGAAACCACGCTTCTTTTTCCTTATTGACTGCTGAGAGCTTTTTCTTGAGCTGTTCGACTTCTTCTCGTGCTCGTTTGAGCTCTTGCAGCAGCTCTTGAACATCTCCTGGCGGTGTTGGCGAATCGTTCATAGTCTTTACAAAACGATCAGTGAGTACTTGATAGGTAGGCGGTTTTTGCCTTGCTCGTTTTTCCTTATGTAGTTTTTCATATAAAAAAAATTAAAAAAAATATTGTGGTTTTTGAAGAGAAAGTGGATGCCGAGGTTTTTTAGCCAAACAGGGCGCCGAGCCCTGCGGCGGCTTGCGTCTCGTCCACTTCTTTTTTCTCTTCTTTTTTCTCTTCCTTCTTTGACGGTTCCTGCGTTCCTCCCGCCTCTTGCGCGGGTGCTTGCGCCGGCGCAGGAGCCGCCGCGGCTGTTTTAATCGCTTCTTCTATGTCGACGCCTTCAAGCGCTGCGAGAAGCGCTTTCACTCTCGCTTCGTCAACTTTGACGCCTGCTGCTTCAAGGACTTTCTTGACATTTGCTTCGTTGATTTCCGTTCCAGCTTTGTGCAACAACATGCACGCATACACGTATTCCATTTTCAACCTCCCTTCGTTGAAGTTCTTCTTTTTTACCTTTCGTTGGTTGGCCTATCTTTGTTATCCTGTCTTTGCTTGTATCGCGGCGACCTGACGATGTGCTTTTGCCAGGACGTCCTTGATCGTGTCTTTGGTGATGATGTTTGCCTCTCTTGCAAGCGCGAGGGACTCCGCCGCCGCGGTTGTCAGGAAGAGGCGGATTGTTTCTTTGGTTGGGTAGTGGATGAACATTGCCAGGTTAAAGCTTTCGCTCGCGGCTGCTGCGAAGTCGCGTTGGTACGCTTCTTCGTCGATGTCAAGGGTGTCTTTGGTGATGATTTCTCCTTCCTCATAGACTGCGATGAGGTCGAGGCCTATTTTCATCGGTTCAATGCCGAGTCGTGCAAGGATGCCTGCGAGCTTTTCGCTTACTTCCTCGCCTTCTTTGGCTACTACCGCGTCTGCCTTGATTGCTATTTTTCCGTTTTCAACGCCGGTTTTGATGCCGAAGGCGCCGAGTTCTCCGATGATGGGGCCTGGGGCGAAGCTCGTTGGTCCTGCTGGGACGACGATGTCCGCCGGGGCGGTTTGGCCTGCTTTTATGGGTGCGCTGGATTGTGATTTTTTAAGTGTTCTGAAGAGCGAGAAGGGGTTTTCCTTGGTGAAGATGAGCGCTGGCATGCCGCGAAGGTACGTGCTGAGTTGATCGATTCCTTCTTTTTTTGCTTGCTTGAACGCGAGGCGTATGAGTGTCTTCTTGCTCATGCGCATCTCGACGGTTCCCCTGAGCTTTTCCTTCATGGTCTGCAGCTGCTTGGCTGGAAGGTTTTGCAGGTTGACGACGCCAATGATAGGGTAGGCCTCTATCTTGGCGACAAGGTCTTCAATTGCCTGCTTTTTCCGCGGTTGAATTTTTGCAGCTTTCATGAGAGCACCACCGGCTTGCTCATGGTGAGCTTGATTGCCACGTTTTTAATGTTCTCTTTCTCTTTGGGGAGGTGGTGGATGACTTGGTCGTATACGTAAAGGATGTTGTCAACCACTTCCTCTTCCGGCTGGCTCGCCTTGCCGATGGAGAGTTGGATTTGCGGTGATTTTTTAGCCATAATGCGCACGGTTTTTTGGAGTTTTTCCACTGTCGCCTTCACGTTTCCTTTCGGGGGAATGATGCATCCCGCTTTGGGGTTTGGCATTTTTCCTCGTGGTCCGAGGGTTCGTCCAAAGACTGCGGCGACGCGCTGCATGATGTTTGCTTGCGCAATGAAGTAGTCGTAGGTTGACGCGAGTTTCTTTGCTTTTTTCTTATCAGCGTATTCATCGAAGTGGGATGCTTCAACGGCGAAGTCGCAGTATTTTTTGGCGTCTTCCAAGAGTTCTGGGCCGACAAGGGCGCAAACCGTTATTTTCCTGCCAATGCCGTGGTGGAGGTTGACGAAGAAGTCTACTTGGTCGGAGGGGTTTTTGAGATTGAGGTTTTTTAGGTTGATGATGATATCAACTGATTGGTCAAAGTTGCGCTGGGGCGAGTCTTTCTTGAGTGCTTGAAGCGCTTTAAGAACCGTTTCCTTCTTCATTATTCTTCCCTCCTCCCGAAGGAGTGCTTGGCGGGGTTGGATGCGTGATCCTGGGTTGAGAACCGTGAACGTTTTTTTAAATCTTGTGGTTTTTCAGGCTTCTTGTTTTTCAGGCTTCTTCTTAACTTCCCCGTTTGGCGCGTTTCAGAGGGGCTGGTTGAACTTCGTACAAGGCAGCAGGTGTGCAACCGCTAAATTTTTGTAGTCATGAGCTGCTTCCCCGTCCAAAAATGACGACGATGTTTGCGCTCCGGGCAAAGTGTGAAGATGCTATTCTTGCTTGTTCAGATCTGCAGGTTGAGATGTATTCGGAAAGGGGCACGTGCGTTAAGAAGCGGGAGCGTAAACTCGTTTCGGACCACGCCACAACCGTTTTTGGTTTGAAGGGGGATGTTGATCTCGACCTTGAAAGAGCGTTTTTAGGGGATGTTTTTGGCGTGTACAATGGACGAGCATCTGAGCGCCGCTGTAGGCGCGTTGGGGACTTGCTCGCGGGGGAGCTTGAGAAGGAGAGCGGCTCTCGATGGTTTGCACCCATGAGCGAGTTTGGACGTGAGCAGCGAAGGAGAGGCACTCCTGCGTACGCGTTGCCGCAGCTCCTTCTCGTCACTAATCATCCTTCACTTTCCATGTAGGCCATTGAGTCATCGGGCAGGGTGAAGGTGAGGCGGTACGTTGGGGGTTTGGAGGCGGTCCTTCTTGAAGGGAGGGGTGAGAAGATAGTGGAGACCTTCATTCGAAAAAGCCTTCGCGCACGTTAGGTCAGCCCCCTTGCTGTTGATTGTTCCGAACTCATCTACTTGGGCATGCAAGGCTTGGAGGCGGCGTCGAGGGATCTTGGCACGTCAGGGAGCGATTTGTTCATGGTGCTTCCGCATACCGTGATTGATCACGGGAGGGAATTGCTGCGAGCCATTTCTCAGGCGAAGAAGAGGGTTCGCCGGGCGCTTCAGCGAAGGTATTATTATAACGTGTATGGGAACAAAGAGTAGGGAATAAAGCGTAAGCAAGAAGCAAACGGCTCGGGGTGAAGGCCCGTTGCTTGGCTGAGGAGGTTGGTTTCTGCGTCGAGGCCGTGCGTTGTTGTTTCGTAAAGTTTTTTAAGAGGGCGGTGTGCCTCATTCCCCATCCTGCCAGGTACGTTGGCTCCCGCGTTGCCGCAGTCGCATAACCTGGTATTGCGCCTGGCTTGAGACCAGGTCCCTTACGGGATTCCCGGTTCGAATCCGGGCTGCGGCGTTTTTTCTCAACGGGTGATGTCCACGCTTTTTCTTGTTGTTTGCGTCTTGGCTTGCTGTCGTTGCTAGTTTGCGCCGGAGGCGTGGTTTTGCGGCGCCGCACGATCCCTTCATCCCCCTTTGCTCCCTTCTGTTTTTTTAAAGAATTCACGCTTTGCGGGGGGTTGCGTGCTCTCGTGACGTGAGGTAGCGGTGCAAGTTGAGGTACGATTTGATGACGTCTTGAAGCTCGTTGCATCTGCGAATGGTTTCTGATTTCGCCGCGTCGACGTATCCTTTGCGAACAAATTTGTCCACGAAGATTCTGAAGAAGTAGAGGAGGGGCCTTCCTTCCCATTGTTTTTTGCGATCGGTATGGAGGTAGGCGTCGAAGGAGAAGAAGAGCTTTCCTTGCTGGAGCCTTCGCTTGACGCCGTCGATGGTGACGTCGACATCTTTGAGTTCTGAGGCAATCATGAACACGCGAATTTCTTCCTTGCAATAGTCGCTAAACGTTCGCCACGGCATGATTTCAAGCACGACTTGACGCCCTTTTGGCTCGACTTGCTCAAAATTTTTTATTTCGTTTTTGTTCCAGTGGTGTTCTTTGAAGAAAGTGTCAATGATTTTGTAGAGTTTTTGCAGGTTGAAGATGCCTTCGTAGCTGAATTCTTTGCCGTCGATAAGCGTGTATACTTCCGCCATGGTCGTTCTCTTCTCGTCTTTTATTCCGTCTTTATTTTCAGTTGTTGGTTTTTTTGCTTCTTATCGTCTTAATACGAGCTCACATTCGTGTGCATGTTTAAGAATTTTTTTATTTCTGTGTGGAGGCGCAACGTGAGGTAGTGGAGGGTGTCTATGTGCTGAACGTCCTTTTCATTTTCTCTGAGCTTGTGCATGAGTTTACCGAGGGAGGCGGCGAGTTTCTCGTGGAAGTTGTTTCCCTTTTCTGGAAAGATTTCAGGGTTGCCTGCTGACACGTTGAAGCTGAGGTTGATTTCGAACCTTCCTTGCTGGAGGGTTTTTCCTTGTACGTGCACGTCTTTAACGTCCCAGAAATGCCAGTCGATAGTGATAAAGTAGGTGTAGTATTCGTCAACGTCTAGCTCCGCCTTCCACTTCAGTTCTGTTTCGTCCCATTTTGCTTTGTAGCGCACCTCGTCAACGTCGAAACGCCGCTTAATAAGCCAGTCTCGAACGAACCGGTAGAGCCCCTCCATATCAAAAACGCCCTTGTAGCGAATGAGAAAGCCCATACTGGCAGTTTTGGTCGGACAGGTATAAAAAGGTTTTGGGAGGAGAACAAGCAGGCGCGCTTTTTATCGGCAGATGAGGTGGTTTATTATCAGGTAGAGATTGTCAGCAGAGGCGGATCGCGTCGATGTTGCGAGGCGCCGCGGTTTCTATGCGGTACGTTTTGTGAATGCTTCGTGCGAGGTCTAAGATGCGGGATGCTTCGCCGTGGTTGAGAATGATTTTTTTGGGTTTGGGGTTGACTCTGCGCACGTAGTTCATAAGCTCTCTCCTGTCCGCGTGGCCACTGATTTCTAGCTTGTGCACTTCAAGCCGTACAGGAACGGTTTCTATTTTTGCTCCGTCTTGAAAGCTGATTTCCGTGGCGCCTCGTTGGATGCGCTTGCCCAGACTGCCTTCTGGGAGAAAGCAACTGAAGATGAGACTGTTTTTGGGGTTGTCAGCAAGCTTTCTAAAGTATTGAACGGACGGTCCTCCTTCCATCATGCCGCTTGTGGCGAGGATGAGGCAGGGGCCTCCTTCTTCGATGAGTTGTTGGCGCTCTTTGTTGCTTCCGACTCGCTTGATGTTTTCTGCGAGGAAGGGGTTGTTGTCTTTATGAAAGATTTGTTGGCGCACGGTGCTGTTGAGGAATTCAGGATATGCAGTATGGATTGCCATGATGTCCCACACCATGCCGTCGATGTAGATAGGTATTGGATCGAGGCGGCCGCTTCGTATCATGTTTTCAAGAATGACAACAACTTCTTGGGCCCTTCCGGATCCGAGGACGGGCATAAGAACTTTTCCTCCTCGTTTGATTGTTTCTTCAATGACTTGGCAGAACGCTTCATCTTGCTCCTTGACGGGAGGGAGGACGTTGTCCTTGCCACCGTACGTGCTCTCAAGGATGAGGGTTTCGCATCGAGGAAAGGACGTGTTGGCCGGCGCGAGCATTGCCGTTTTTGCGTATTTGATGTCGCCAGTGTAGACGAGGTTGTGCAGTCCGTTTCCTATGTGTATGTGGACGATGGCGCTGCCGAGGACGTGGCCTGCGTTGTAGAGGGTGATGCGCACATCTGGGGTGATGTCTGTGACTTCTTCGTAGTCGAGGGTTATGGTGTGTTTAACCATCTCCTTGATTTCTTCAGAGGTGTAGATGGGTTCTTTGCCTTCCATGCGCTGAATTTTGACGAGGTCTAGCTGGAGGAGGGCCATAATGTCTCGTGTGGGTGCTGTGCAGTAGACGGGTCCTTTGTATCCGAACTTGAAGAGGTAGGGGAGAAAGCCGACGTGGTCAAGGTGGGCGTGAGTGATGACAACGGCGTCGAGTTCTTGAATGTTGAACTCAGGGACTTCGACATACGGGTAGGCCGCCTGTTCGCTCGTCGTGTCAAGGCCGCAGTCGAGAAGAACGCGAGATTCCGGCGTTTGGAGCAGGATGCAGCTTCGCCCCACTTGTCTTGCCGCGCCGAGGTGCGTGATGCGGACCCATTCTTCCTTTTTTTGGCGAAGCCAGCCGTTGTAGATGCGCTGGCCTGTCTTGTGCAGGAATTTTCTGCGGTAGTCCGAGTTTTGGTAGAGGACCGACCTGATGTTTTCAATGAGTTCTGAGCGTATCGCGGGGGTTCTCTTGATGAGTGGAACCCATAAGGTTTCTTCGCGAATGCTTTGGAGGTTTTCTCCTTGCTTTCCAATGGCGACGCCGGGCTTTTCTACTTCGATGATGACTTGGCTTCGTGGCTTGTCAAAGATGATTTGCCCTATTTTTGACTCCTCGCCCAGAATTTGCCTGATTTTCTTCTCAGCGTGTTCCTCTTCGAGGAGGAGGGATGGGGAGGGGCGTAGCTCAATGCGTTTTTTGACGTGATTGACTGCTCGGCGGATGGCGCCTCCGTCATTGAGAAAAAAGGATTTATCATCGGTGTAGAGGACGATGTTTGCGCCTTCGAACATTGCTTCTTTGATTTTTTCTTTGGGTATTTTCGTTTCTATTTCTTTAATGATATCTGTCATGGGTCTCTAAAACCTCTCTTGTTGTGTTGTGTTTTGTTGGATGGTTGTTCGGTTGTTCTTTTGTGTTGTTTTTTTCCTTTCGTGTCGTTATTGTTTCAGTTGTGCTTCTTGTCTTTCTTGTTTCACAGATAGCAATCGTTTCATTCAGTTCAGATTGGAATTGGTGAAACAGCCTAAGAATCGTGTTTCCTTCAGGCTGAAAAAGTAATGGTGAGGTTCCGTTGTTCCGGTGATGACGGTGATGAATACGTAGTGTGGTGTTCGTAGGTGTTTGCAAAAGCGGTTTTCTTGCAGGTTCTTTTTTTGTGAAAAAAAGTTTTGTGAAAAAAAAGTGTGGTTGCCGATTGTCGTTAGGTTGTTCGTTGTTGTTGGTAAGAGTGCCGCGCTCGGCGTTGAAGAGGATTGGAAGATGGTGTTCGCGGCGTTCTGCTTAGATCTGCCTAGATTGTTGTTGTGATTGTTTTCTTGAGGACTTCGCGGTAGCCTTGCTTGTCAACAACAGCGACGATGACGCCGCCGCCGCTTGCAGAGTCTCTTTGCAGGGCTGCGTTGATTGCTTTGACGGCGAGGTCGACTGCTTGCTGCGAGGTGAGGTCTTTTTTGTAGTTGGTTTCGAGAACGCCGTAGGCAAAGAGGCTTCCTGAACCGCTTGCGACGAAGTCTTCCGCTTCGCTGAGCGATCCGTCCATGTAGATGTCGTACAGCCCTGGCTTTTTATCGTATCCTCCGAGGAGGAAGTGCGTCACGCTGGGTATCATGCGGCGCACCATCCCATACACCCATCCTGAGAGGAGGTTGGCTGTTTCCTTGACGGTTGGGGCCCTGCCTGTCCGGATGGTTTGCAGCTGGAGCTCTGAGCGCAGGTATTTTGCGAGGAGTTGTATATCAGAGACTGACCCTGCCGTTGTTATAGCGATGGTGTCCGTCACAGGAAGGACTTTTTTGACGTGCTTATTCGCGATGAAGTTGCCCGCTGTTGCGCGCATGTCTGCCGCGAGGACGACAGCGTCCTTTGCAATAATGCCTACAGTGGTGGTTCCTGTTTTCATGGATTCATTCACGGTAATGCTCACCTAAGCTCTCGTTCCTCTCTTCTTGAGAACGTCTTGATCAGAACTCATAACAAAGAGCGAGAACGGATACGGGTTTATAAACGTTTTGGTTGGTTTAATGGACTTTGGCAAAGATTTCGCCGGTGAGGTTGTGTCTGGGAGCGCCTGTTTTGTTTCTCTGGAAGGTGAGGGTGACGCTGGCCAGGTCTTTGTCCCCTTTCGTGTAGCGATGGTTGAAGGTGCTGCAGAGGTTTTCAATATCGAGGATGACTTCTCCTTTCTTGCCGGGGGGGATGGTTACGTACGTCCCTCCTGAAAGAACATTGTCAGAGCAGACTTCGAGGGCGTATGCGTTGGTGATGTTTATTGCTTTGCCGAAGTTGTTCCTGAGGGTGACTTTTACTTGGGCAGGGGCTTCTTGTATGTAGAAGTCTTCGCAAACGAGTTGGGGGCCGAATTCGCATCGTTCAGGAAAGTATTGGCTTGGCGTGAGAAGGCCGTAGTAGGCGAGGGAGCCAACAACGACGAGGATGACGAGAAATCCCCACCCGTACGTGATGAGGTATTCGAGGGCTGCTTGTCCTGCTCGTGTTTTGAGTTGTTCTTCCGCAGCGATGCGGCGCGGGTGCTTGTGGGTTGTTGGCTGCTTCTGCGGCATCGCTCACCTCTTTTTTTTCGTTTGGGATCTTTTAGGACTGACCGCGTAGTTAACGTTATCTTGATGTTATTCTTTTACGACTTTTGCATAGATTTCGCCGTCGGTTTCGTGGGGGTACCCCCCTGCTTCGAGGCGGTAGGCAAGTTCTACGAGTATTTTGACGCGCTCCCCTTCTAAAAACGTGCCGGCAGGGAAGGAGCAGACGAATTCTTTGATTTCTCGGTTGTTCCACGTTGACCCATCGTGGGTCATGTCGCCCGCGGTGGAGGTTGTGCCTTCGATGGTGCAGTTGGCCGTTCCTGCTATGATGGATTTTCCGACGTTTTGGGTGAGCTTGAAGCGAACGTTTCCTTGGTCGGTCACTTGGTAGTCTTGGCAGCTGAACTCGCTTCCTACAACGCATTTGTTGGGAAGGAACTTGCCTGGGTTGATGAAGCCAAAGTAGCTGATTGCTGCCATCATGATGAGAATGATGAGGAAGGCCCATCCGTACGTGGTGAGGAATTCGAGGGCGGCTTGCCCTTGTTTCCCTTGCTTCTGGGCGGGCAGGTATTCATCCGGACGGGCGGTTGCTTCGAGACGCTGGTGAGGATTGTTTTGTTTGCTCCTTCGTTGACAGCAGGGTTTTTTTCGCAGGGAGGTCATGGACGTTCTTGAGCTCCTTTCTTTTATAAATATTGTGTTGTTCTTTTGTAACAGTACCTTCAACGGTTTGCTCATGGGCTTCATTTCTTCTTTGTTTTTTTTAAATTAATGCGCTTCCCTCACCCAGCCAGTGGTTTTCCGCTAAGAATAAAGAACAAAGAAGCGAAAAAGAATAACTCGCAGGTGTTATTTCGTGTTCTCTCTTCTACGCTGCAGGGGGGAGTCGTAGTATGTATGCACTACCCAAATAATCCTCCAATGCCTCCCCCGCTTCCACTGCTTCCGCTTCCGGGACAGCAGTACCCTGAGCAAATGTGATGTCGTATACAGTCATTGCTCGTAGCTAACCCTGTGTACGAGTACCCGTCAGGACAAGTGCAAGGGGACCCGCCAGGGCATTCTTCATCGATTGCGCCGTCGCAGTCATCGTCAATGTTGTTGTAGCACACTTCCGTGGCTGCGGGATTAATTGCAGCGTCGTTGTCGTCACAGTCCCCAAACGACCAGGCCGGCTGGTTATAGCCTGCGTATCCGCTGTTGGCGGGGTCGCAGACGGTCCTGTTTTCGACGTAGGTGTCTCCGTCGGCGTCGTTGCAGCAGTCCCTGTCTTGCGTGTCCACCTTGCCGTCAAAGTCGTTGTCAAATCCGTCCTGACAGAATTCGATATTCGTATCTTCTGGGTCGTCAGAAATGGGAGGGGGGAGTTTGTCCTCGCTTGCTGTGCTTTGAACGTGGATGTCCGTCTCTCGAGGGTAGCCGCCGCGGGCCGGGGTGAATTGGACAGCGATGTCAAGTGCGGCTTGCTCGTCTTTTTCAAGCACCCGTCCCGGGAACCTGCACGTGACGATGACGCCTCCCTCGCTTGTGATTGACGTTTTTTTGCTTCGAGGGCCTCCGTTTAGGTTGTCAAAGAAGCATTCTTCTGCTTTTGTTCCGTCTTGCAATGTTGCTGTGGCGTTGAGCGTTCCTGCTTTGTCTTCGTTGCTTGCCACTTGCACTTGAACAAAGGTTGCGTCAGCGTCGGGGTCGTAGAAGACGCGGTGCTCTTGGCAGTTGAACTCGCTTCCTGCCTTGCATGCTTCTTTTTTGAGGATGTTTTCGCCAATGATGCCGGAGTACATCATAGCGCCTAGGGCGAGCGTCATGAGAATGAGTGCAAGAACAATAATGGTGGTGTTTTCAACAATGAGGCCTTGCCTTCGCGGGGGGCTTTGAAAGAACGTCCGCGTTTTTTGCGTGTTTTTTTGCGTCGTCCTTCGCCTGGCCGTTTCTTCTTGGCCTGTTCTCATATTCGTTTTTTTCATATCGTTTTTCTTAAATGTTTTCTTTTTGAAGCCGTCACAGACCGATTTTCTTGTGCAGGAGCGGTGCTGTGCCGCTTGGCAGCTACGCCTTTGCCTTATGGCTCTGGCGGAGCCGTCCCGGTGCTGGCTTTTCCCACGACTTCGCCGTGAGCAGCGAGGGGGTATTTTCTCTCAGGGACGATAGTAAAGGCAGTGTTTGCTTTGATGCGTTCCCCGTACGTGAACGCTTGGGGGAAATAACAGTAGGTTGAGAATGATTCTCCAGGCAACACCTTGATGGTTTCTGCTTTCTGTGCACCGTCTTGAGAGACGAGGTAGCAGCGAGTCGCGGTCAATTCTTTTTCGGGTATTGTCGCGGTGAGATTGACCCTTGCGGGTTCTGGTATGGCAAGGCCGAGGCGAAGGGAGAGGTATGCCCTGCCGGTGGCGGTGTCATTGAAGATTTGAAAATCCTTGCAGATTACCTCTGATGATGTCACGCATCCTTCGGGAATGTAGCGTTCGGCGGAGAAGACGCCGAAATAGGCGAGGGCTGCGACGATGACGAGAAGCGTGATGATTGCCCACCCGTACGTCATCATAAACTCGATTGCCGCTTGCCCCCTTGCCGCTTGCCCCTTCGTCGTTGCTTGCCTCATCGATGCGTGCGATGCTTGCCCGGGGGGAGTGCACGTTGCCGTCCTGCAGTGTTTTTGCACACTGCCTTTTCGAGCGATACTGGTACGGTGCTTCATAAAGAGCGTGACGAAGGCGTTGTGCGCGTGCTTCGCTTGCAGGAAGGAGTGATGGTGCCCGTTGCGCTACAACGGTCGTTATTGGACAGTACCATAGATTTCCCCCGCGCCGACATGGCTGAAGTTCGGGTTGTCGTTATTCCATTCCACGTTGAACTTGAGCTTGAGCCGCCTTCCTGACTCGTATGGCGTTTGGAACTCACACGTTATTAGTTTCTTTTGTTCGATGAGTATCTTGCCGATGGGGTTTGGGGTGAGTGTTTTGCAGTCTTGGAACGCGTTGGCCGTTGCTTCCTTGTATTGGAGTTTCGTGATGTTCACTACTTGAGCTGCTGCGTTTTTGAGCTCGAACTTGACGTGGGTCGTGTTAATTTGAAAACCCGTGCAGGGGAGTTCTTGCTGGAAGTTGCAGCGCTCCGGAAGGATTTTGGATGGGTCGAGGACGCCGAAGTAAGCCAGGGCGCCGATAGCGACGAGGACTGCGAGAAGAGCCCAGCCGTAGGTCATGAGAAACTCGATCGCCGCCTGTGCTTTGCGAGGGGTTGGGCACAGGTTTTTCGGCGTTGTTGCTCTCGATGGTGACCTCAGGCTCTTCTTTGTCGTGAGGATGTGTTGGGGTTGTGAAGCCCCTCTCAGGGCGTCGTTGGATTTCTTCTGGGACGGGTTCATGATCTTCTTCCTTTGCGCCTTCATTTTTTATTTGCTTTTTTTGGGAGCTGCGCTCTTTGGTACCTCTTGGCTCCTTGTCTTTTTAAGGTTTTACTTTTTTTCGGCCTTGTTCCTTGTTCTCTAGGGCACGACTTTTGCGATGATAACACCTTGTACTGGTCTTGGGTAGGATTGCTTGATGTACTTTACATTGGCGCGTATTTTTGCACGGCTCCCTGGCTCGAGGTCTAGCTGCTCAGCACACGTTATTTGAACATACCTGCCGGGCTTGACGACTACTTCCTGCTTGTTCTGGCCGTCAAAACGACAGTTGCCCCAGTTAATCTTTCTTCCGGAATCAAGTGTGAACAAAAGGTGCTCTTGTTTGAGCGTGATGGGGTAGCTGTAGCTGTTCTTGAGGAGGAGGAAGAGGCCTTTCGTGGCGGAGAGTGAGAAGTCTTGGCATACGAGTGGGGCTTCAAGAGAGCAGTATTCCATGAAGGGAAAATGCGGAATGGTGAAGATGCCAACGTAGGCGAGGACTGCTGTGATGAGAAGGAGCGTGAGAATCGCCCAGCCATAGGTGAGGAGAAAATCAAAAACGACCTTGGAGGCGTTTGTCAAGTCTTCCTTCATTGTTTGTTCCTCCATTCTTCTCTCGTGTTCCTTCATTTCTTTCGCGGGGAGAGCGGTTCTTCAGCGAGGAAGGGTGCAGCCCCCTTCGTTTTTTCGCGTCACGTGCTGGCAGGGGTCGCCGTTGGCCCGTCGGAGCTCGTACTTTGTCGCTCGCTAGCCTGTGGTCACGGCTTTCGCTTGTTATGGCTTCCTTGAATGCTTTTGAGGTCGTCGCGAGTTCGAACAAGGAGGCTGAAGAGGATGATGATGACAATCGTGTTGAGAAAGGTGACGCCGAAGTTGAGTATAGCAAGAAGCGAAGGCTCTTCACTGACGGCCGAGATGCGAAAGCCAAGAGCGATGCCGAGAAAGAGTACGACGAGGACGATGATTGGGAAGATCGTCTTGTGTTGAGCGAGAGTGAGCGCGTCGGCGGAGGTTTTTTCTTTTGTTGCTTGCGTCCTGGTCATGGTATTGGTGGTTGCGTCTCGCCGCAGTGGCTGTTGCTGTGGCGTTCCTTCGCGATGGCTGTTGTTTTGATGATTGTGTTAGGTCTTGTCAAGCGAGTTTATAAAGGTTGTTGTTGGGATTCGCGACACTCGTTTGGTTCTGCTCTGCTATGATGCGTTGCTGTTTAGAAGGTGATGAGTCCCTTAAAAATGACATCAAAGAGGACGCTGAAGATAAAGAGGAAGAAAAGGCCGGAGAAGAGGAAGAGGGGAATGTATTTCAACCCGCCTTTGACGTTGCCCGTTTCTATAATGGAAACAATCATTGCTGAAAAGATGGCAATGACTGATATGGCCGCGACGCTGAAGATACGAAAGTGGATGGGCTTCATCCCGCTTGAAGATATGCTGATTGGTATTTGCCCTGAGGCAGGGATGGATGTTGCTACTTTGTTTCCAAATCCGACCATGACATTGACAAGTTGGTAGGAGAGAGCAAAGAGAAGAGGGCATATGATGATGACAAGCGCGCCCATGAAGATGATGTAGGTGACCGTGCTCGCCGCCATTTCTTCTTTGAGCTGCCTTGTTTTTTTCAGATTCTCTATGATTTTATCTATGACATCGACTACGCGGCCTCCGGAATCTACTTCGCTGACGATGAGGTTCATTGCTCGGCGAAGGTTGGGAGAATCGTATTTTTTGGAGAATTCAATCATTGCTTCGTTGACGTCGCTGCCGGTGAGGACTTTCTTGCTCACGAGCGCTATTTCGTTCGCGAGGACTCCGAATTCGGGTTTTATTGCTGCCCAGAGTGATTTTTCAAAGGAGAGTCCTCCTTTGAGGTTGGTGGAGACGAGGGTGAGGTAGTCTGGAAGTCTATCCTCTAACTCCTTCGTGCGGTGAAAGATTCTCATGTTGTAGTAGAAGTATAGCGCTGAAGCGAGAAGGATGAGAAAGAAGGGGATGAGAAAGAGCCAGGAGAAGAAAACTATTAAGAACGCTTTGAGCGGGTTTTCCCAATGGACGAAATCTACAATTTTAAGAAAATAAACAAAGTACGTGAGGGCTACGGCCACCCAGAAGAGCGAGCCAAAAAGTCGATAGGGGACTTCGTACACGCCCGCTTTGAAAAGGTATTCTTTCAAGTAGGGGCGAAGCTTCTTAGGGACGAATGCCTTGCCAAATGAGTCGACAAGGTTTTTGAGGAGTTTTGAGGTGAACGTTTCTTCCATGGTGTTTCTCTCTTCCGTGCAGTGCTCTTTATTGATTTTTCCGGCTCTTGGTGGTGAGGCCCTGCTCTGTTCGCGTTTTGATCAAAGGCGGTGTTATATGTTGACGTTTGGCCGGATTGTTTTGAACATGCTGATAAAAACAAATTCTATGATGAGGAGGATGAAGATGAGAAGAGAATACAGGGTGAGGTTCACTTCAAGGCTGATGAGACTGGCGACGAGGATGAAGAGTGTGAGGCCTAAAGAGGGAACGACAATGGCAAGAAGCATGTAGAACATGGTTATGCCGTTAAGTTTTTTCCCGTAGCGTTGGATTTCGATGAGCTGTTGATTAGCAATTTCGTCAAGGGTCGCTTCTAAGAATTTGCTGACGTCAACGCCTATTTTTATGGCATTCGTTATTTGGAAGAGTATTGCCCTGAATCGTTTGGAGGGGGTGTAGCGAGAAGCAGTTTCCAGGGCGTCTTCGACGGGTGTCCCGAGGTCGATGTCCCTCACGATTTCTTTGAAGAATTTGTTCGCCACGCCGTACGAGTGGGTTGCATCAACAAGCGAATTGACAAGGGGCGTTCCCGCGTTGAGTTTGACGATGAGAAATCGACCGGCAAAGAGCACTTCCTTGTCTATTTCTTTGGCTCTCCTGCTAATGACTGCATCTACTGACTTGACGAAGAGGAAGAGGAAGAGGAGAAACGTGACAAGAAAGGTGGGCAGCAAGGTAAAGAGCGAGATTTCAAATCGTGCGTAGAGAAAAGCCGCCATGATCGTTAGTCCTATCGACATGACAAGCGCGGCCTTAATCTTTTCTTCGAGGTATTCATCGACTTTTTTGTTTATCCTCGCCATGCGAAGCTTTTTCCTGAGACCAGGGTTTGCTGTCGCGAGGAACCGTACTGGTAGTTCGAAGAGTTTGGAGGGTCGTTTAGCGGGTGTCATTCTAACTTTAGCTTGCCCATGTAGTACTTGGAGATTATGATACCGATTTGGTGGACGTCTTCAATGCCTTTGTTGACCATCCATTGAAGGACTGATTTTTTTTGCTGAAGATCCTTGAAGATTTCTTCTTCGCCAAGGCCAGTATAGAGTTTGAGCTTCTCGAGCGTGACGGTGCTGTGGTTGACTTGTTCGATTTTGTCTTTTTGGACGTTGAGTCTGAGGAGAACGCGTACGTCACCGTTGGGGAGGACTTCTGCAAGTTGAAGTGTTCTGCGCTTGCCTGTTCGTCGGTTTCTGTTTTGGACAACGAGCATACTAATTGCTGAGATGAGCGGCTTGGGGATGTCAATTGGGGGGTTAGTGAGTCGAGTAATGGTTTCGTCGGCGTTGTTGGCGTGAATGGTGCCGTAAACAGAGTGGCCGGTGTGCATTGCCTCAAGAAGGACTTGTGCTTCTCGCTGGCGCCTGATTTCTCCAACAATGATGCGGTCGGGGCGCATACGCAGGGCGTTGACGAGGAGGTCAAGCATGGTTACGCCTCCTTTTCCTTCTGGGTTGGGGAGGCGGGTTTCCATGGGGACCCAGTGGAGTGTTTTAGGGAGGACGAGTTCTCGTGTATCTTCGATTGAGATGATGCGTTGGTTTGGGGGGAAGAAGTTGCTAATGACGTTGAGCATGGAGGTTTTTCCCGAGCCGGTGCCTCCTGCAATGAGTATGGAGAGCTCATTTTGGATGGCGAGCCATATCAGCGCTGCGGCTTCGAAAGATATTGTGCCTTCTTTGAGAAATTTGGTTATAGTCCACGGGTCGGCTGCGAATTTCCTGATAGTGATGGTGTTTCCATCTGAACTAATGGGTGCCAGTGTCGCGTTGACGCGGTCTCCAGTATGGAGGTGCGCGTCCATGAGGGGGTTGAGCGTCGTGATTTCTTTTCCAACTTCTCGCCCTATCATGGTGGCATAGTGGCGAATTCTTGCTTCTGTCACGATTTTTATGTTTGTTTCGAGCCATCCGTATTTTCTGTGATACACCCAGACAGGTTCCTTGTGGTTGTTAATGACTATTTCTTCGAGGTTGGGGTCTTTGAGGAGGATTTCTATTTTTCCGAGTCCGAGGTTTTCTTGGATGAGGTAGTTGACAAGCATGTTTGTCGTGTCGGAGTCGGTGTGGGGGAAGTATTTTTCAATGAGGTTGCGTATTTCCATTTTGAACTGGTCTCTGATGCTGACCACTTCATTCTCCTCGAAGTTTTCAATGTCTTCCAGGTTAATTTTTGAGACGAATTCTTGGCGTATTTTTTCGAGAATAACTTTTGTAGTGTCGCTGATGTTGCTGATGCTGACGAAGTATATAGGGACCGGTTTTTCGTCTTCAAAGATGATTTTTATGTCAATGATTATTTTATTTATTTCAAGTGTGTAGCGGTCAAGAAGGTGTCGTTTGGGCTGTGTGGGTGTTGTCTTGAGTTTTTGGAGTGACGACTCCATTTTTTTGAGGCTTGCGATAGCTTCTTGTTCCGTTTCGCTAGTTGGGCGGGGGAAGCTGGGAAGGTCTGTTGGTTGATTAGTTGCTTGATCGTCAGCGCCAGTTCGGGTTGTTTGTTGTTTGGATGAAGTTTGTTGTTTTGCTGAATGTTCGCCTCGTTCTTTCTGTGGGGGCTCATCGAGTGGGCGTTGGGGAGCTCCTGGAGTGGAGAGTTGTGCAGAAGGAGTGTCGCCTTTCGCTCCGCTTTCGGAAGTGGCTTGTTCAGAGGCTTTGTTTGGCTCTTGTTTTTCAGCGTTCTTTTCTTGGTGGGTGGTTTGTTCTTGCGGTTCTTCCTTTGAGGGCGGAGTTGAAGAGCTTGAGGTTGAGGGGCTGGATGGTGGTTGAAGCTCTGTCGGCTCTTTTGTTGGTGCTGGTAGCACGGCTCGGGGCGTTTCTTCTTCATGAGTTTTCGCTTCGGCTTTGTCTTTTTTGTCCTCTTTCTTTTCTTCTTTCTGATCGTGGTCTAATGGTTTGATCTCATTGAGCGAGTCAACGTGGGGGATGCTGTCTAGTGGATTTGTCATGACTGCACCTCGCTGGCCTTGTGATTGGTTGCAGCTTTTGCTAAGCGCTCAGAGGATGGTTCTTGCGTGGCGGAGGACATTTTTGATGAGTGCGGCGCTAACTGCTCCGTCGCTGCTGCTAGGAAAGAAGATGCTGCTCGCGGTTGTTCCTCCGCACGCTTCCTCTGTTGTCGGTTGAGGTCCGCGTGAGATTTCATTGTTGAGAGTGTTCTTTGCGCTGTTCTGATTTTGTGGTATGCAGTGAGAATGGTGGTGAATAGTTTCTTTCTGCCGTCACTGTCTTCTTGAGGGTAGCGGAGGAAGAGTTCTTTGACGCGACGGTATTTTTTTTGTGCTGAGTGGACTTTTTGCTTGTCGAGGAGCGTATTGATGTCGTCAAGGTATCGATTTATGCTGGTTCTGAGTGTTGCGCAGGTCTCTTTCAATTCCCGCTTGTGTTGTTCTACTTTGAGTTTGAGTTCTTGTTTTTTGATTTGTATTTCATCGTAGAGGTGTTTGAGTGTTGCTTGCCACTCTTGCGCTTGTGGTGTTCCCGCAAGGGCACTTGCTTCTCTTTTGAGAATTTTGTACTGTTTCATTGCTACCGTGACCTTGTCTTCGGCAAGACTTTTTCGCAGTTCCTTTTCCGCTTCCTTGAGGAGCCGTATTGTTTCTTTGCGTTTTTGCGCTCGTTCTTGCTCCTTCTTTTCTTTGGCTTCTTTTTCTTTTTTCTTTTTGGCTTCTTCCTGCATTGCTTGCTTCATTGCTGCCAACGCTTGTTTTTTCGCTTCTGCGAGCAGCTCTTCTTTGGAGAGGGCCAGTTTGTCTCGCTCTTCTTTTAAGCGATTGATTTCTTCTTCCTTCGCTTTTAGTTCTTCTTCCAGTTCTTTTTTTACTTCTTCTTTAAGTTTGTCGACATCAATGCTTGCCTTGACTTCGGGAGGAGTTGTTGGGGCTACGAAGATGGGTGTTTGGAACGGTTGCGGCGAGGAACTCGTTGGTGTTGGAGCGGGAGCTGATCGTAGACCCGCCTCCTGTGCCAACCCTTGTGCCGATGTTTGAGACGGTTCGGGTGTTTGCACAGAAGGTGTGCTGCTCGCAGACAGCACACCGCTTTCAGCGTGGCTGCTCTGTGCTGAACTGGGAGCGGGCGCTTGTATTTTTTGGGTGGCGGGCGTTTGCGGCGCTACGAAGACATTGATGTTGGGGTTAAAGAGGCCGCTCTTAGAAAGTTCTTTTTGGGCTTCGAGGATGGCACGAATCCTCCTTCGTTCGTTCTCGTCCTTTTCCTCCTCATCGTTGGAGGAAACGCTTGCAGGCCTGGCGAGGAGGTTGTAGTGGTGCTCTTGAGCCTTGCCTGTAACAATTGCTTGAAGCGCTTGAAGGGAGGGGTCCTGCATGAACGTTCCTGGGTGGATGTTTCGGTGCAAGTACTGCTTCGTTGCTTGGAAGAACTCGTCGGTGAAGACGCCGCGCTTTTCAAGGTCGTTGATGAGGTCGCTGAGGTTTCGTTGGTACTTTTCGTTGGAAACATAGAGCCTGATTTTTATAGCGAGCTCTTCTAGTATTTTGCGCAGGGCTTCACGCTCGTTGCTCCCTTCTGGTGCCTTCGAGAACGCTTCTTCTGCGTCAATGAATATTTTTTTAGCAAGGTCTTTGTTGTTGCGGGAGAGTGCTTCATCCACTTCTCTGGCGTAGTCGCGTTGTATGAACAATCCAAACTCGTCGTCCGTTGCGCGTATCTTGCTCGCTGTCCTGCTTTGTGATTCGCGGAGCAGTTCTTCTCGTTCGAAGAACTCGATGATGTCGTTATGGAGGTATTCTGAGAGTTCCATTCTTGTTGCGGAGTGTCTTTCCTCTTAGTTTTTTTAGGCTTCGAGTGTTTGCTTGACGTATTTTTCCCAGAGGATGTCTGGGTTGTTCATCTTTCTTCTTTTGGCTTCTGCGAAGAAGAAGTCTTTTTGAGCTTCGAGCTCCCTTCTCAAGTGATCTTTCCAGAACTGCGGGATTTTTGACTGGGGGAGTTTTCGATCTCTTGCCCGGTTGAAGAAATCTTCCTTGAAGTTTTGGATGGTTGGCCGCTCTTCTTTGACGACGGTCGGCTTGATGTCAAATGCTCTGTTCAGGTAAATATAGGGCTTGGTAAACTTGTATTCCAATCCGAGAATCTTTTCTTCGACTAAGAAGTCAACCCAAGATTGAATCACGTCTTCTGGAACGCCGAGTCGCTTTGCGGCTGCTGAAACAGAGATGCGTTCGTTTCCTTTGAAGAGTGCGAGCAGTTTGTCAACTCCGGTCTCTATCGTGTCCTCTCCCATTCGTGATGAAAAGCAAAATCTTGTTATTTAAACTTTGTTCATTATTTTGGAGTGGTGGGTTTGTCTTGCTTCGACGGGAAACAGGGGTGACGTGGGGGTTGGTAGCTGGCTGATCGCGAGACCGGGTGGCGAGGAAGAGTGCCCCTCTTGCAAACCTTGCAAAGTGTGTGCGTCGCTGTTACGGGCAGGTCGCGTTGCTCCACCTCGTGGCAAGTATTTGGAACGTTGCGAGGTGTTCAGTGTCCAGTTGAAAGGAAGGGTCGACAAACCCGGTTATGGAGAATACTTCTTCTCCGCAGGTGAAGTTGAGGTCTTTGAAGAGTTGGTAATCCGTGAATGAGCGGTTGTGCTTGTTCGTGACGAGTGTTGATGTGTTAATGAGCGTTTCAATTCCGCAGCAGGAGGAGTTGGTAAAGTTTCCTTCATAGCGTTCAAGGAAGCTCGGGG
Source organism: Candidatus Woesearchaeota archaeon (assembly GCA_003694805.1). Taxonomy (NCBI): domain Archaea; kingdom Nanobdellati; phylum Candidatus Woesearchaeota; species Candidatus Woesearchaeota archaeon. Next base: position 35,907 of record RFJU01000099.1, read on the forward strand.
CTTCGTCGAACCAGCGGTATTCTTTGTTTTGATACATCTCAGTCAGGCCTGGAACCCCCCATATTCCTGTGATTTCTCGGGGGGAGCGCCGGATGATTCGTCGTTCAGAAAATTCTTTGATGATGCCTGGGTCGGTGAGGCCTTCAACAGGCATGGAAATGTTGTATATTTTGGTGTAGTTCCAAGTGGCAAAAACGTCGTAGAGCTTGACTGTTGCATTGAGGGTTACATCGAGGTGGAAGGGGTATTTTTGGGTTATGGTGACGTTGTGAAATTCGTATTCGAACGTTATCTTCATCGTGTCCGCCACGTGACGTTGCACTTCGTCGAGCCATCGTTGGGCTGAGTTGTTATAAGCAAGGCCGCAGGGAGGCCCTCCGGGGGTGATGTTTCCCTCAAGAAAGCAGGTGTGGAATGCTAATTGTGCATCGGCAACATAGCCGTTGTCTTTGATGTAGGTGCTCATTGCCTCCAGCGTGTTTCTGCTTCCTACGGTGAGGGCTAATTCGATGTATTCATCCAGGTCGTTGAGGAAGTTGTTGAGGTAGAAGACACGAAGGTTGATGATGTCAAGGTCGCTTTGCACGTCTGCCGTGTAGGTCCAGATGAAGAGTGCAAGAAGGAGGGTCGCGAGGCTTATGGCAATCATGGTGAACACGACGCCGCGCTTGCCTTTGTTCAGCAGTGGCGTGGTGGGCGCTTGCTGGTTTCTTTGCGGAGTCATTGCCAAACCTCGATGTGTGCAGTGAGAGGGCCGAATATCGCTGAATCGTTGATTTGGTAGAATGTCAACCTCTGGGATGTGAAGTGCGTCATGCTCTCGGATGCGGTTTGCCCCTGTCTTGTGTAGTAGGGCGTGGTGTTCATGAGAAAACGGGCGCCGAAGGCAGGAGGGATGAGGTCTTCAATGAGTTCTTTGGAGAGGTTGTAGAGTTGTTCGCCGCAGAGAGTGCACCCTTTTTCCTTTTCGAGGTAGTGAAGTTCCGTAAGGAGGGTGAGGAGGGTTTGCCCCGTTTCGTTGACGACGGAGCTCTTGAGAATGTCCGCAACGGTTTCGCTGTCCGTGTCGCGAATGTCCGTTCCTTGGAGGTAGAGCATGAAATCTTCTGCAACGTTGATATTTTGGGGCGTTGCACTATCCGTTTGGGCGTAGCGAGTGATAAACAAAATGGTGAAGATGATGATTGCGCTTGCTATGAATGCGTCTATGACGTAGAAGTAACTCCCCTTTTTCCCCATAGTGCGTTTTTTTTGCCGTTCCTTCTTTATATAACTTGCCGTTCGTTCTAAGAGTGGTCAGAACTGTTGAGGTCTGCGGGTGTGTGGTGTTGTTAGTTGGCACATACGAACTTGTTGGCGGCGCGGTGCGGGCTGCTGCTTGGGTCGTAGTTGTTATTGCGTTGTGGTTGTTCGTAAGGTTTGTTAGTCTGTGAAGCGCGGGAGTGGTTTTCCGTCAAGGAGGAGGCGGGGGTTTTTGATGACTTGGTCAAGATGAATAATTGATTTGATAGTTCCGCCAAACCAGTTGTTGCTCCCGAAGGCGATGTGTGCGGTGTTTCTTGCTTTTTCGTCGAGGACAGTGAGGCCTACGATGCTTGCGAGGGGGTTGAGTCCAATTCCGAGCTCGGCCACTTTTCTTATTCGCTCTGGGTATTTTGCTCTTTTTTCGGCCCAGCGGAGTGTTTCTTCTAGCTCTTGTGCTGCGCTGCCTCCTGTGATGGCTGTTACGCTGCCATGTTTGATGGTGAGCGTGACCGGGGCTTTGGGGAGTATGGTCCCTCGCCTGACGCGTAGACTTCCGTCAATGACAAGAACGCCGTTGGCGGTGTTTTCCACGGGTGCGATGTAGACTTCCGAGCCTGGGATGTTTCCGCCTGTGCCTGGTTCGGGGTAGGTCGCGTTTGCTAGGATTGCTCGCGCGCCGCGAACACTCATTGTCAGGTCGGTTCCGGCCGGTGTTTTTATTTGGACCGAGTTTGCGCGGGTTAGTGCTTCTTTGAGTAACGCTCCTTCTTTTGCCATCGCGTCGTAATCCGCTGCAAGTGCTTTGATAAAGGCAGGAAGGTTTTGTGGAGGTAGGCTTTGGAGGTTGCTGGCTGACAAGAATCGATGGCGGCGCGCTGCGCAGAATGAACGAAAGCTCTTCTTTATTTGTGGAAGCGTCCCTATTTTTCCTGAGAGGGTGAGAATGATGATGCTTTCTTGGGGAAGTTTGAGGAGTTCTTCGCTGAAGAGCTCGTCTCCTTCTTCGCCGATGTCCCTCTTGCGGAGGACTATGAGTTTGTGGTTCTTGCCGAGTGTCTTTGCTGCTTGCGCAAAGCGGCGAGCGAGGAACAAGCTTGCTTGGCTTGTGGGCGTTCCCTCGTCCCCGACGACGAGTATGAATTCATTGCGCAAGGACAAATTCTTGCTGAGGAGGCGGGTGAAAATGCTGAGGTCCGCTTCTTGCTCGGGATAGTGCTGATGATTCTGGCGTGCTTGCGTGCTTTGTTGGAGGTGTTGTTGTTCGTGCATAGTTTTTTGGTTTGATCGTTGTCGGAGCGGGCGGCCTCGCTGTTTTTTCTTCGTATTCTTCAAAAAATGCTTATTCTTCAAAAAATGCTCTTTTAAAAGCTTTGGTTTTTGTATGTGCCCTTGGCGTGCGTGAAGCGTGAACAGTGAACACCGTCTTTTGCTCGATCTCATTCCTTGTCCTCGTCTTCGAACCGTCATTACGTCTTTGTTCAATTCGTTCCCGTCCACCCCTCGTGTTTTTCATCATCCTTTTCATCATTCTTTCTTCGTGACGAAAGTTTATAAAGGAACAAGGGCAAGGGATGGCTTGTCATGATGCAGGTTTTGGAATTTGAAAAAGACAAGGTAAAGCCAGTTTCATTCCAGGAGATGCGCTTTCACGCGGTGAAGTGGATTGATGTTTTTGAGCCATCAATGGACGAGTTCAAAAAAGTTGCGAAGCTCTGCAACATTCCTTTGCAAGATCTTTTGCGCATTCAAAAGGATGTTCGTTCTGACGTTTATGAGTACGAGCATTTCAGCTGTGTATTTTTCAAGCAGGCATTTCACAAGGGTTTTTCGTTTCGGGCAAAGGCGATGCTCATCATCTCTTCGCCAAATCTGATTATCACGCTGAGATTGCATGACAAAGATTTGTTTGAAGGTTTGTTTTCTGAGCGAAACGACCATTTGAAGAGCGCTTTTGTCAAGGGCTCGAGTGCGTTACTCAATATCATCTTGGAAAGAATTACTCATCGCTACTTTGATTTGATGGATTTGATAGAGGACAAGATCGACAGGGTGGAGAATGAGGTGCTCTCTAACTTGAAAGAAGGAACGACCAAGCACATATTTGAGCTCAAGAAAGGGCTGATTTATTTTCACCGTGCACTTTCAAGCAACAGAGAGTTGCTCAATAAGTTAGAGAAGGGGACTGGCTCGCAGATTAACGAGCGTCATTTGAAAAACCTCCGCTACACCTATGCAGATACGGTCCAGCTCATCGATATCGCTGCGACGTACAGGGAGGTGTTGGTTTCCGCTATTGATATTTACTTGACGAATGCTTCGAACAACATGAATCTTGTTATGAAGCGCATGACTGCCTTGGGATCGCTCGTCCTTGTTCCAACACTCATTACCGGAATTTATGGCATGAATTTCAAGTACATGCCTGAGATTACCTGGCCGTACGGGTATGCGTTTGCGTGGTTCTTAATCATTTCCTCAGTGGTGGTGCTCTGGACGTATTTTAAGCAGAAAGATTGGCTGTGAGTTGAGTGTGAGCTCAAGGAAAAAGAGAAGAAAAGAGAAGAGTTGGCTTAAAAAAAATTCTTGACTGGTGAGAGCAGTGGCGAAGGCTAAGAGGGGGGCCTGTCGCTATCGGTAAGCTTAAAAAAATGCGTGCTTTTTTGCTTTTCGTCTTCAAAGAGAGTTTTGAGCATCATTTGGTTGGGAGAGGTTGTTTCGTGTGGGCAGTGTTGAAGAGCGCATAAAGGAGCTTGAGCATCTTATTGCAACGTGCCAGTACAATAAGCGCACGCAGAAAGCCATAGGGCTCTACAAAGCACAACTAGCCAAGTTAAAGGCGAAGCAGGAAGCGAGGTCTGGCAAGAGCGGGAAGGGTGAAGGATACCAAGTAAGGAAGACGGGTGACGGCACGGTTATCTTGCTTGGCTTCCCCTCCGTTGGAAAGTCCACGCTTCTCAATCAATTAACGGGTGCCAACTCCGAGGTGGGCGAGTATGCTTTCACGACGCTCACCGTCGTCCCCGGCGTTCTTCGTTTCAATCACGCAAAGATTCAGGTTCTTGACGTTCCAGGCATCGTCAAGGGAGCCGCAAGCGGGAAGGGGAGGGGAAGAGAAGTGCTTGCGTGTATGCGAAGTGCAGATCTCTGTCTCATCTTGCTTGACGCGCATCACCCCGAGCACTTGTCCGTCATCAAAAAAGAAGTGTTTGAGACGAACATTCGTCTTGACCAAACAAGGCCCGACGTGAAAATCAAGAAGAAGACAAGAGGAGGTATTAGCATTGGTACGACAGTGAAGCTTTCGCGAATTGACCCTGATACTATTGAGGCAATCTTGAAGGAGTTTCGCATAAACAACGCTGATGTCGTCATCCGTGAAGACATTGATGCTGATCAACTCATCGACGTCATTGAGGGAAACAGAGTGTACATGCCAAGTTTGGTCGTGCTCAACAAAATTGATGAGCTCTCGAAAAAAGAGTTGGAAGCGGTGAAGAGGAAAGTGCATCCCGATATTTGCATTTCAGCAAAGAACAATGAACATGTTGAAGAGTTGAAAGCGTTGATTTTTGAAAAGCTCGGACTTATCAGCGTGTTTTTGAAAGAACCTGGAAAAGCGGCGGACATGGAGGAGCCATTGATCATGTTCCGCGGCGCGAGTGTTCGCGACGTGTGTGAAAAGCTTCATAAAGACTTTGTGAAGAATTTCAAATTCGCGAGAGTGTGGGGGCGCTCTGCCAAGTTCGGCGGGCAAAAAGTGATGCTGGGCCACTGCTTAGAGAATGGAGATGTTTTGGAGTTGCACATTCGCTGAGTGTTCTGTTCTCGTACTGTTACTGAGCCTTCGTGGCGGGCTTCTTGGTGGCGAAGGTCGACAAGAGGTCGACAAGATCAGAACATGGAGGGCGAAGCGAGGAAGGGGGGCTGCGAAAAAAAGCACAAAAAGCCGAACCATTAGATTTTTATGTGAGTAGCTACACCGCTTCTTGCCGTGGAGTGTGGTTTAGCATGAAAATACTGGCGATTCACGCCGACTACGTGAAGGTTGAACCAAAGAAGAAAGCAGTTGCCTTGGCCGATGCGGTGCAAGAAGGCAAAGGAGCGATACACGAGCAGGAGTGTTTGGTTGTATTCATTGCCGTAGAGAGTCGCGACGAAGCTGTTTTGGAGAGCGTTATTTCGAAATTTGCTTCCGAAGTGAAGCAGATAGCAGAGCAGGTAAAGACGAAGCGAATCATGCTCTACCCGTATGCTCATCTTTCCTCCGATCTTGCAAGGCCAGAGGTTGCCAAAGAAGCGTTGAATAAGGCGGTTTTGGTCTTGAAAGAGCTTGGTTTCTCGGTGAAGAAGGCGCCGTTTGGTTGGTACAAAGCGTTCGAGTTAAAATGCAAAGGCCATCCTTTATCAGAACTCTCGCGAGAGATTGTTGGGAGCACCAAGCTAGCTCATGCAAGGAGTGAAGAGTTCAAGCTCGAAGAAAAAAAGGTTAGCAAGGAGGAGAAGGTCCGTCTCTCCGCAGCGTTTGCCGTTGCTAAGGCGATTGCAGAGATGCAACCAAAGGCGGAGTTCGGACTGGTGGGCCTCCACCAGGACCGCGCGTTCCTCGAAGTGAAAGGGTTGACCATTAAAAAAGAGCAGATTCCCCATCTTGAAAAGCGTATCATTGCCTTGCTCAAGAAAGGAGGTGCTATTGTTCGTGCGCCTGCCTCGGCGGTTTTGAAGTCAGGGCATGCTGGGCGTGCAGCAAAAGAATCAAGAGGCCAGGATGAGCGTTTACGGCTTGGCCCTTTGCAAAGAGAGATTATTGAGGACCTTGGAGCTGGCGAAGACGTTCTCATTTGGAGCGCGTTGGGCGTTTCCCTTGTTCCAACACTCAAACAGCCTTTCTTGAAAGACGTTGGAGAAGTGAAGGCGTTCAAGCTCGTTGACGTTGGAAGCGCGTACTGGCGCGGGAACGCAAATAATGAGCAGCTTACCAGGCTCTATTGGGTCGGTTTTGCATCGAAAGACGAGCTTGCTGCGTACGAGGAGAGCGTGCGTGAGGCTGAGCAAAGAGACCATCGCCGGTTGGGGAGGGAGCTGAGAATTTTTTCTATGCACGAAGAAGCGCCAGGCATGCCCTTCTTCCACGATAACGGCATTTTTCTCTACAACACACTCGTGCGATTTATGGAAGAGGAAATGTTTCGGCTTGGCTACACGCTGAGCAGGACGCCGCTTATCTTGAACAAGTCTTTGTGGCTTCGCTCGGGGCATTGGGACCATTACCGCGAGAACATGTATTTCACGAAGATTGACAATCAAGAGTTCGCTGTCAAGCCAATGAACTGCCCGGGGCATATTTTGATGTATAAAACTCGGCTTCGATCATATCGCGACTTGCCGATAAAGCAGGGAGAGTTCGGCATGGTGCACCGGCACGAGTTGTCGGGTGTGTTGTCAGGATTGTTTCGGGTGCGATGTTTCACGCAGGACGACGCGCACATCTTCTGCACGGAGGACCAGATTCAAGAGCAGATTATCGAGCTTATCGGGCTTGTTGACAAAGTGTACAGGACGTTTGGGTTCAAGTACGCTGTTGAGCTCTCTACGAAACCGGAAAAAGCAATGGGCGATCCTAGGATTTGGGAGCTTGCAGAGAATTCGTTGAAGGACGCGCTGAAAGCCAAGAACATGCCGTTTTCCATCAACGAAGGGGATGGTGCGTTTTATGGTCCTAAGATTGACTTTCACGTTAGGGACGCGATGGGGAGGAGTTGGCAGTGCGGCACGATTCAGTTGGACTTTTCCATGCCTGAGAAGTTTGATCTTTCCTATGAGGGGAGTGATGGAAAGAAGCACCGACCGGTTATGATTCACCGAGCAATTTACGGCTCGCTTGAGCGGTTCATCGGCATCTTGCTGGAGCATTTTGGGGGGAAGTTTCCTTTGTGGTTAAGCCCGATGCCTGTTCGGATCGTGACAGTGACGGATCGTGCTTTGTCTTTTGCCAGGTCTGTTCGTGACGCGCTCAGAAACGAAGGGATTCGTGCTGAGCTTGACGCGAGGGGCGAGACTATTGGGAAGAAGGTTCGCGAGGCCCGGCTTGACATGGTGAACTTCATCGTAACCATTGGCGACAAGGAGGTCCAGCAAAAAAAGCTGGCGGTGAGAGATCGTGAAGGGAAGGTTGAATTCGGCGTTGATCTTGATGAGTTCTTGCAACGCCTGAAACGAAAAATTGCTGAAAAAAGTCTTTCCTAAACCGTTCTCGCGGCGTTCTTGCATATCTCCAGTAGCGATGATAAGTGTTTCAACAAGGAAGAACGTCTCATCTTCGTTGTTGTCTTCGTTGGTTGATAGTAGCAGCGAGCGTAACACTTATATAGTAGTCTTCGTGGTTTAGGTAATAGAAACATGGATTGAGAGAGGGGTGTTCACAAAAAAAATGGATGTTCAAGTCTTGTTCGCTTCGCTCAAGGAGAAGTGGCAGAACGGATTTGATACGGTGAAGGCGTACTTTGCTTCCTTGCTCTTTTCTGAGAAGGTAGCGTGGGGAGCGCTTGGAGTGGGTGTTGTTCTCGTGATTATAGGCATTGCCCTCCTGTGACGAAGGTTTGCAAGAAGGGTGGTGCAGAGAACAGAGATCTTCAAGAATGCGAAGATGCTACCATGAATGGGTGACATAAAATATTTATAGTATTCGTTCGCTCTCTCTTCTTGTTGCACGGTTGCGTTTACGGCCGTGATTCAGGGGGAGAAGGAGGTGAGTTGCAATCGGCCAATTTGAAGTGTTTAGCTTCTTGCACAAGGCTGACGGGTGGTTCACGTCAAGAGAGATTGCCGAGCAGCTGGGCGCGAGTTTGGGTTCTGTTACCATGTCGCTCAAAAAGCTTCGTGAGAGCAACCTTATTGACTGTAGGAGCGGCCCAAAGCAGAACAGTTATGTTTATCGAGGGCTTTGCGGCTCAGCGGCGAAAAAAAAGCCATGATCGCTTTTTCTTGGATGTTTTCGTAGATGACTTCTTCGTTGAAGACTGTTTTGCAGTCTTTCCAGTCTTCTTTTTACTTTGCGTTTTCTTGCTTGAAGCCTTCTTTGTTTTTTTCGTGACGTTGTGACGAGCCGAAGTCCGAGAAGCCGGCTTCTTAGAGCTGGCTACGCTGCTGGATCACTTCGATTCCCTTGGGGTGAACGCTATCGAAC
>RFJU01000100.1 GCA_003694805.1 Candidatus Woesearchaeota archaeon
AGATACCAGGGGCGAGGGCCAAGACGTGGCGCTTCTTCACCGGGCACTTAAAAAAGTGTGGCGAAGTCGCGAGGCAAGGCGTGCGCCACGCGTATAAATATGCACGTCTCAAGAGCGGGGTTGTTGGAGTGAAGGTGAGCATCATGCCCCCTTCAACGTCACTCCCGGACGAGATTCGAGTAAGTGAACCGAAGGAGGAACATCACGTCGAGGAAGTGAAGGATCCTGCAGTAGTAAAGGAAATGGAAGATGTCGTGGCGGGAGTCGCGTCAACGAAGGAAGAAGCAGATGTTATTGCAAGAGCGCACGATGAAGAGTCTGGAAGAGGCGAGGTAGAGCGCGGTTCACCAACGACGAAGGATGAAGGAGGACAAGAAGAGAAAACAGAGAGTCATGGGCGCGGCAAAAAAACAGTGAAGAAGAAAGCCACAAAGACTAAATCAACAAAGACGAAGAAGCCCGCCAAAACAGAAGGTACAGCAAGCAAGACCGCGGCAAAGGCGGAGTCCGAAGAGGCAGAGGCTCGTGAGGATGACGCGAAGCAAGGTGCAGCAGCAAAAAAGAAAGCGTCTGCCACGACGAAAAAAGCAGTGAAAAAAGGCGCGTCAAGCACTGAAAAGGCTGTGAAGAAGAAAGCCACAAAGGCCAAAACAAAGAAGGCCGTCAAGAAAGAGAAGCCAAGCGCTGAAAAAAGCGCAAGTGCAGAAAAGAAGGAACAATGAAATTTAAAGAATTACAGGGGCTCTCAGAAGGAGCATTGCAAAAGCGGCTTGCGGAGTTGAAAACAGAGTTGATGAAGCTTCGCGTTCAAGTCGCGACAGGCACGGCCCAGAAAGAGAGTGGCAAGATTCGTGAGATTAAAAAAACCATTGCGAGGATACGAACACTGCAAAACAAACAAAAATGAGTGAATTCGATCGCATAACCGGCTTGCCCAAAGAGCTTGTCTCGTTTGAAGACATTGCCAAGGAAAGCCAGACGGTGACCGTGAGCACAGTAAAGAAGAAGTTCGGGAAGATTCACACGGTCGTCGAGGGCATCAACCAACACGAGGTTGATGTGAAGGACATAACAAAGCGCCTCAAGAACAAGTTTGCTTGCGGCGGGACGGTGAAGGACGGCGTCATCGAGTTGCAAGGCGACCACACAAAAACTATTAAAGACGTCCTCGTCTCGCTCGGCTTCAGTCCCGAAACGATTGAAGTCAAGGAAGGGAACAAGAAGAAGGGAAGGAGGTGAGTGCCGCTCATGAGGCGGGACCTCTTGCGCGGAGAACTCATCGGGCGCGCTTTGGAAGTCGTCCAGAGTCCGAACAAGGCCGAGGTAGGCCTGAAGGGGCGAGTCGTGGATGAAACGTTCCACACGTTCGTCATCGAGGAAGGTTCGCACCAAAAGAGGGTTGCGAAAGCGCGGCGCGTGTTTCGCATTGACGGCGAAGTCGTTCGCGGAGACGCGATTCATTACCGGCCACAAGACCGGGTGAAGCGAGCAAGAAAATGACAAAAAAAGAAAAGAGCAACGAGAAGAAAGAGAAGGTGAAGGCGCCTGCGAGCGTCACCGTAGCCGGAAGGCCGGTCCGCTTGAGAGGGCGGACGTTTGTCGGTGTTGTCGTGAGCGACAAGATGACAAAAACAGTAACGGTGGAGTGGGAGCGCAGGCTGTATGTGCCAAAGTATGAACGTTATTTCATTCGCAAGTCTCGGGTGAAGGCGCACAATCCAGAAGAGGTTGGCGCAAAACTCGGTGACAAAGTTCGTATTCAAGAGTCGCGGCCACTGAGCAAGACGAAGAAGTTTGTCGTGACGGAGATTATAGCATGAAAGCAGTAAAGGCGAAAGTCGCAGGAGGCTTGCAGGTAGGGAGTGTTGTGCAGACCTGTGACAATTCAGGAGCCAAGGTTTTGAAGATTTTCGCGGTTATGAAGAAGAAGTCCCGAAAGGGAAGGCTCGCGTCGGCTGGCGTAGGGGACATGGTTCATGCGAGTGTCAAGTCAGGAAGGCCTGACATGAGAAAGCAAGTGGTGTATGCCATTATTGTTCGTCAGAAGAAGGAGTTTCGCAGGCCCGACGGGACTCGTGTCAAGTTTGAGGACAACGCCGCGGTCGTGCTCAAGGATGACAAGGGAAACCCGAAAGGCACAATATTCAAAGGACCCATAGCAAAGGAGGCGTGCATGCGTTGGCCTGGCATTGCCAAGGTCGCAAGCATTATCGTGTAGGAAAATGAAAAACGTTTTTAGCAAGTTTTGGAGGAGCAGCAGGCAACCAAGGAAGCAGCGAAAATTCGCGGCTAACGCCCCGCTGCACCTGCGCAGCGCGCTCTTGAACTGCCACCTCTCAAAAGAGCTGAGAAAGAAGTACGGCGTACGTGCGTTGCGCGTAAGAGCAGGTGACAAAGTCCGCATCCTTCGCGGCTCGCGCAAGGGCGTCGAAGCGAAAGTTGAGCGCGTGGATGTAAAGAACCTGCGCGTCTTCCTTACCAAAGTCGAGCGGCAAAAAAAGGAAGGCGGCGTCGTTCCTATCCCGTTTCACCCATCGAACTTACTCATCACTTCATTGGATGTATCGGACAAAAAACGCTCGGCGAAGCTTGCAAAGATCGCTGAGAAGAAGAAGTCGGAGGAAGGGCGATGACGAAGAATCATTTAAAGAGGTTGGCGGCCCCGAAGTCTTGGCCGCTGAGGAGGAAAGAGGCGGTTTTTGTTACGAGGCCTGCTCCGACAGGGCATTCGCGGGAGTTGAGCATGCCTCTCCTCCTTGCGATGCGTGACGTGCTTGGCTTGGTGACGAATAAGAGAGAAGCCAGGGTGCTAATGAGTAAGAAGACTGTGCTGGTTGATGGTAAGCGGAGATTTCGTGATGATGCAGGAATAGGATTCATGGATGTGCTCGCGTTGCCGGAAGCAAAGCAGTTTTTCAGAGTGTTCCTTGACAAGAAGGGGCGATTGATGCTGTATAGTATTCCTGAGAAAGAATCCTCGCTAAAGCTGTCCAAGGTTATTGGTAAGACGTCGCTTCCTGGTGGGAAGATGCAGTTGAACCTGATTGATGGAAGGAACATAGTGGTTAACGACGCCGGCGAGTTCAAGGTCGGCGACGGCGTCTTGCTGGATGTTAAGAAGAAAAAAATTGTCACTCGCCTTCCTCTCGAGAAGGGAGCGCTGGTCATTCTCACTGCCGGGGCTCACAAAGGATCGTTGGCGAAGGTAACGAACATCGAGGGAAGAATCATTCATCTTGAGAAGGATGGCAAGTCTTTCACGACGAGGAGGAGGTATGCGTTTGTCCTGGGCAAGAGCAGCGCATCCATAACTATTCCTCAGGAGGCAGCATGAGCGATAATGAGAATGTGATGCGGAAGGTGAAGGTGGAAAAGCTCACGTTGAATTTCGGCGCGGGCAAAGACCAGGTGCTCTTGAAAAAAGGAGAGCGGCTCATTAAGCAAATCACCAACATCGACCCGGTCAGGACTGTCACGCAAAAGCGCATCCCTGGATGGGGTCTTCGTCCCGGGCTTCCGATAGGGTGCAAACTCACGCTGAGAGGGAAGGCCGCCGAGGACGTCTTAAACAGGCTTTTGCAAGCGAAGGGGATGCGGCTTGCACCTTCTTGTTTTGACAATGAAGGAAGCGTCTCTTTTGGTATTCATGAGTACATTGATATTCCCGGAACAAAGTACGATCCCGAAATCGGCATTATTGGCATTCAAGCAAGCGTCACGCTTGCAAGGCCTGGTTTTCGTGTGAAGCAGAGGAAGATTCGTCCAAGGAGGATTCACAAGACGCATCGTATTTCAAGAGAAGACGCCGTGGCGTTCATGAAAGAGGCGTTCGGTGTAGTAGTAGGTGAAGAAGAATGACGGCAAGCAACTGGCAAAAAATGCTCAAACAGCTTTCAGGGAAGCCTGGCAAGCTGGTGAAGTTTAAGAAGCACAACGCTCCGAAGGAGCGAAAGACAGGAAGGAATGTGAAAGAGTGCAGGCGGTGTGGGCGAAAAGGCGGCCATATCCAAAAGTACGGGTTGCAACTGTGCAGGCAGTGTTTTCGCCAGCACGCAGAAGATATTGGCTTTAAACAGTATAGTTGAGAGGTTGGAGGAAGAAGATGAGTTTGAATGATCCTTTGGCAAATGTCTTGTCGCATATGAAAAATTATGAACAAACGAAAAAAAAGGAAGTCGTGACGAGGTTCAACTCCAAGCTTATTCGCGGCGTCCTTGAAATACTTCAAAAAGAAGGGTATGTTGGAAGTGTGGAAACGGTAGAAGACGCGCGCGGCGGCGTGTTGAAGATTAACTTGCTGGGAAGGATTAATGATGTCAATGTTATTAAGCCAAACTTTCAGATTGGCAAGAGCGAGTTTGAAAAGTATGAGAAGCGGTTCTTGCCAGCGAAAGGGTTTGGCATTCTCGTGGTGAGTACGAGCAAAGGATTGATGACGCACGAGGAAGCAAAGAAACAAGGCGTTGGAGGTAAGCTGTTGGCGTATTGCTATTAAGGAAAAGCGCGTTTACTCAAAAGTCCGAAATACGTAGAAAAAAGGTTGTGTTGATTATGTCAAGTCAAGAAAGGAAACAGGAGGCGCCGCTGGGTGCTGCGGAAGGCAGTCAGAACGTGCAGGCACGAAGCAAGATTCAAATAAAGGGTGTTGTGGAGGTTCCTGAAGGGGTTACTGTTTCGCTTGAAAGAGGCGTGTTCACCGTGCAGGGGCCGAAAGGATCGTTGCAGCGAAAGCTGCACGCCCCGAGCGTTGTGGCAACGGTTAAGGAAGGCAAGGTCGAGTTTAATGCGAAGCGAAAACCGACGTTGCGGGAGAAGAAGCTAATTAACACGTTCAAAGCCCACTTGCGCAACATGTTCAAAGGCGTGGTCGAAGGGCATAGTTATGAGCTTAAAGTTTGTTCGGGTCACTTTCCCATGACGGTTTCCCTCAAGGGCGATGTTCTTGAGGTGAAGAATTTTATTGGTGAGAGCGTTCCCCGGACGTTGCGTATCGGTGCTGATGTGAAGGTGTCTGTTAATGGTGCGCAAATCCTTGTGGAAGGAATTGATAAAGAAAAGGTGGGGAGGGTTGCCGCCGCGATTGAGCAGCTGTGCAGGAGGCCTGGGTTTGATCAGCGAGTGTTTCAAGACGGCATTTACATTGTGAAAAAAGACGGTAAGGACGTGGCATGATGGTGAAGAAAGAAGCATTAGAGGAGCGTCGGGCGCGAAAGGCGAAAAAGCCTGTCTTTAGGAGGCAGGACGCGCATAAGAAGGCAAAGCTTTCCAGCGCTTGGCGAAAGCCGAGGGGTTTGCAGAGCAAGGTCCGCCTCAAGAAGAAAGGGTATGTGCGATCGCCTGAGAGTGGTTGGCGCTCACCCGTTGCAGTGAGAGGCTTGTCGAGAGAAGGGCTGTTGCCTGTTCTTGTAAGCACAGAGAAGATGTTGCTTGCTCTTGATCCAAAAACAGAGGGGGCAGTAGTCGCGGCGAGTGTTGGCGATAGGAAGCGCAAGAAACTGCTCTCCCTTGCTGAGGAAAAAGGAATTCGTGTGTTGAACAAGCCCTTGGCACTGATGAAGAAGGCGGTTGAAGAGCGAGAAGCATTGCGTAAGGAAGTTGCCAAGGCGCGCGCGGCAAGGACTGAGAAGAAAGCGCTTGAAAAGAAGTTGCGCGAAGAAGAAAAGAAGAAGGCCGCTGCTGAGCAGAAAAAAGATGAAGAACTCTCCGAGGAGGAGAAGAAGAAACGAGAAAAGGAAGAGAAGGACAAAGTTTTGACGAAGAGGTCGTAGAGGTATGAAATTATCAATTCAACGAAGGTTGGCGAGTATTGTGTTGAAGTGTTCGCCGAAACGAATTCGCTTCAATCCTGCCAGGTTGGAGGATGTGAAGGAGGCTATTACGAAAACAGACATGCGTCTCTTGAGTGGTCAGGGTGGTGTGCGAAAAGTTTCTGTTAAGGGCGTTTCTCGTGGTAGAGCACGAAAGATTGCCGAGCAAAAGCGTAAGGGGCTTCGTAGGGGTCCCGGCTCTAAGAAAGGAACGCCGAATGCGAGGTTGCCTCGCAAGGAAAGATGGGTTGTGAAAGTGAGGTCGCAAAGGGCGTTCATCAAAGAGCTCAAAGAGAAAGGTGTTATTGACACGAGGGCGTACCGTGTCCTCTACAGGAAGGTGAAGGGGAATTTTTTCAGGTCAAAGCGCCACATTAAGCTTTTCATGAATGAGAATGACTTGGCCAAGAAGCCAGAATCTGCTAAAGGGGCTTCTTCTTCAGCGAAGAAGGGCTCGCCCAAGAAGGTCTTGTCAAAAGCGCCTGCGAAGGGGGTGAAGAAGTGATGGGTTCTTCACCGGTCAGGGTTTGTGCAAACATGAGGAGTAGAAAGGCAAGTGGGAACGTGTCAAGGTTAACTGAGAACAAGGTTTGATGAAGATGGCAAAAAGCATTGCGCGGACGGTTCCGCAAAGAAGAAAGAGGGAGGGTCGAACGAATTATCGTAAGCGGCTCGCCCTCCTCAAGTCGCGAAAGCCGCGGCTTGTCGTGCGAAAGAGCAATAAACACGTTGTGGTCCAGCTCGTTCAATACGCTCCTGATGGAGATGTTGTCATAGAAGCGTTGAATTCAAAACTGCTTGAAAAGAAAGGGTGGAAGCATAGCACGAAGAGTATTCCTGCGTGCTACTTAACCGGCTTGGCGTTCGGGAGTAAGGCGCTTGCGAAGGGAGTGAAGGAGGCGGTGCTTGATTTGGGACTTCACCCCCCTGTGAAGGGTTCTCGCATATATGCGGTCCTGAAAGGAGTTGTTGATGCCGGCCTGAACGTGCCCTGTCAAGAAAATGTGTTTCCTGCAAAGGACCGCCTCGCAGGGAAGCACATCAGTGAAACAGTCGCTGCTGATTGGGAGAAGATGCGGGCGGAGTTGGCTGCTCAAAAAAAGAAGACGGCCAAGGAGACGGCCGAGGGCGGCGAAGATTCATAGTGTGAAGAAAGATCGTGAAGAAGACCAAAGAAGGATGTGACAGTCATGAAGGAAGAAAAAAAAGAAGGAAGTGAAGAGGCTGGGAAGATTGAGCCAAGAGTGGTCGCTGATGGAAAGCACCAGGAGGGTTCGAAACCCCAGGTCGAGCAAGTAGTGCCTGAAGAAGAGGCGGAGCAGGACGAGTGGAAGCCGAGGACGCGCCTTGGTTTGCAGGTGAAGAACCGAGAAATAACAAACATTGATCAAATTCTTGACGCAGGCATTCCGATAATGGAGCCTGAAATTACTGAGCGCTTGCTTGACTTGGATGTTGAGCTCTTGCTCATCGGGCAGAGCAGGGGGAAGTTTGGAGGCGGCCAGCGTCGAATCTTTAAGCAAACCCAGAAGAAGACGAAAGAAGGGAATAAGCCCAAGTTCACTACGCTTGCAGTTGTTGGTGATCGCAATGGTCATATCGGCTTTGGCATGGGGAAGTCCAAAGAAACAGTGCCAGCTCGCGAGAAAGCAATTAGGAAGGCGAAGATGAACGTGTTCAAAATCAGGAGAGGTGCTGGCTCTTGGGAAGACGCGAGCGAGGATCCCCACAGCATCCCGTTTAAGGTGTCTGGGAAGTGCGGGTCTGTCGAGGTCGTGTTCATGCCCGCGCCGAAAGGAAAGGGGTTGGTTGCCCACAGCGAGCTCCAAAAAGTGCTTGAGCTTGCAGGTGTGAAAAACGTTTGGTCGAAGACGAAGGGGATGACTCGGCACCGTGTTAATCTTATCAAGGCGGCTGAACGAGCGCTGAGAAAGCTTTGTGCTGTTCGAGTCCAGCCGAAACATTATGACCGGTTGTCCATGCAGGATGGCAGTGTTCAGGGTGTTTCGGAAAAGAGCGTTGAAGGTGGTGAAGCATGAGTGACGCGCCTAAAGGTAAGGCGGATGAGAAAAGTCAAGCCGGCGCTGGGAGAGGGAAGGCGCCCTTGGTCGCGGTTGTTTTGGTGCGTGGCTTGATAGGGGTTGATGTCGATATCAAAAAGGCGCTTTCCTTGTTGAGGTTGCGTAAGAAGTTCGCATGCTCTGTTCTTCCTCTTTCGCCGTCGGTGAAGGGCTTGTTGCAGAAGGTGAAGGATTACGTCACCTTTGGCGAGATTAGTCCGGAACTCCTTGCCGAATTGGAGAAGAAGCGCAGAAAAGTTTCGCCTAGCAAGGCAAAGATGGCGACGTTCACACTCCACCCTCCAAGAGGCGGGTTTGAGAAAAAGGGCTGTAAGGCGCCGTTTTCAGCAGGAGGCGTGTTGGGAAATAGAAAGGGGAAGATGGGTGACTTGCTCAAGAGGATGATGTAAATGATGAGAAAGCGAAAAAAAGTGGTCAAGTATCGCGGGAGCAAGACGCACGGCGGCGGGAGCATGAAGAAGCGCAGGGGCGCTGGCAATCGCGGCGGGCGAGGGCTTGGAGGCAGTGGTAAGAGGGGCGACGCCAAAAAACCCAGTCTTTGGAAGGTCAGGCCTAAGCAAGGGAAGAGAGGGTTTACGAGTAAGAGGCCGAGGCGCAAGGGGATTAATGTTGGTTCGCTCTCACGTCTCGTTCAGCGCAGAGACGTTTCGGGAGCGTTGCAAAAGGAAGGTGGAAGAATTGTTGTAGACCTCTCGAAGTTGGGCTTTGAAAAGCTCCTCGGAGGTGGCGAGTGCACAGTGAAACTTCTCGTGCGAGCAAAGGAGTGTTCGAAACGCGCAAAGGAGAAAGTGGATCATGCAGGCGGCATTGTTGAAGTATTCACGGCACCTTCCCAAAAGCCCGTTGCAGAAGAGGGACGTGCAGGGAGTGTGAAGGGAGAGCAAAGCTGATTTTTTTTAAGTATCAAGGGATTGTTTTTAAATAAAGGAAATAGTTGTTGAGAGGGGTTTGGTAAAAGCATGTCATGGCTCGACACGATAGCGCAATACTTGCCTGAAGTGGCAGCGCCGAAGCAGAAGCGGCTTTCGTTTAAGGAGAAGCTGAAGTGGACGCTTATTTTTCTTGTGTTCTTTTTCGTATTAGGCCTCATTCCTTTGTACGGGTTGGGGCAAAACGCGCTAGAGCAGTTCAATTTCCTCTCTATCATTCTCGGCGCGAGTTTTGGCTCGATTATTAGTTTGGGCATCGGTCCCATCGTGACGGCAAGTATTGTTTTGCAACTCTTGAACGGTTCTGGCTTG
>RFJU01000101.1 GCA_003694805.1 Candidatus Woesearchaeota archaeon
CTTTAAAAAAATGCAAAAATTGCGAAGCCTGCCCGAGAAATGCTCACAACATTTTTAAATAAACTTTGCTTCTATGCCGAAGCAATGGCGCGTTCACCTTTGAAAAGCCGAGTCATTTCAAACTGGCCGAAAACACTGGTTGTTGATTACCATCCTTCGTATTGGTCGCAGGACCCGAAGGGGTATTTTCTCATCGAAGTAGACCATATAAAAAAGCGCATTCTCGTAGGGTTTCTGAGCAACAAGGGAGAGCCGCAATGGAAAGTCGCGGGCAAACGGCCTGTCGAGCTCTACTACACCATTCTGCGGGCGGGGGCTGTGAGCAAGATGGAGCACGCCGCGTACTTGGGGGAAGAACTTGCGAAGGCGTACATCGCGCTTACACACGGGCTCAAGTACGTCCAAGACGAGGATATTGACTGCAAGAGCGTTCACGTTCCAAGAGAAAAAGATGAGGCGCTTGCAAAATTATAAGACAAGGTTTTTCTGCGGGCGCCTGAGGACGTGCTACGTCTCTCGTCCCTCGTTGCTTGGCGCGGGGATTCCTTCGCCTTCCCAGTTCACTTTCCAGACGATGATTCTCCAGCCGTTCACGGCTCGAGTGTCGTGGAATTTCTGAAAATGGCTCATGCCTCGCCCGTCGAGGTAGAAGAGTTTAGTAAAGGTGCTGCTGATGTGAAGAGGGTCGGCGATGAGGATGCGGTAGTTCCCTCCTGCGACGTCGAGGAGGCCTCCAAAACCCACGGTCGCGTTTTGGTAGTCAAAGCGATCGTAGCTGTTTTCCCGTGCAATGACGAGTGCGTTGATGAATCCTTCTATTTCATTTATTTTCGCGCCGGTGGACGGGTTGCGCAAGGAGATCTTAAGCTTGGCTTCTTCTGGCCGTTCAGGGTTCACGACGAATTCGTCGATGACGCCGTTTGCTCCTCGAACGTTTCCTATGCCTATGCCGAGCTTGCACGTGACGTTCCCTGTTTCGTTTTGGGCGGGGCCTTTGCAGGAGAACCAGTTCTGGCTGACATACCCCGGCCATGGAGCAATCCAGTTGTTGGCTGCCTTGTCTGAACTCAGTATTTGGTCAATGGTTTGTTGAGCTTGGGATCTGGAGATGTTGAGGGTGTTTTGAAGGTAGCTTACTCGTTCTGAGCGGGGGAGTTTTTTGAGGTCGTTGTAGATTTTAGCGCGCGTGAAGTTCCAGCTGCCAAAGTGGCCCCAAACGCCTGCTTTCCCAACCATGTCTTGGCTGGTGATAAAGAAGTCTTCTGGGGGGTTGCAGTGCGTGAGGTCAAGTACGTCCTCCGCGTCTTTCGGTGAAATGCCTTCTGCTAAGAGAACGCGTTTTGCTTCGTTGTGATTGTAGCGGGGAATGATGTCATAGAGGAGGTCGATCGTTTTGAGCGGGTCCTGCGTCGTGTTGAGGAGCCGTTCGTATGCGTTGTTGCTACCGCAATCGAGCATGCGCAGAATACCGACTGCCTCGTCTTCTCTGGGAGTTAGAAGCGTTTTTCCTATCCAGTGTGCCATGGGACTATTTTGGCTTCCTCCGTCAAACGTGACCGCTCGGTCTGCCCAGTATTTGAACCAGTGACCAAAGTCCCACCACGAGTTGATAATCGCGTCAGGTTCTGAGTTTTCTTTAATGCTGGTGAGCGCGCCTACCCAGGCGTCGTTCATGGAAGGAACTTCACCAAGCGCAACGGCCTTGGTCTTAATGAGCAAGCCTTTGCTGCTCGTCCCGGTCACGAGAGGGACGGGGTTGAAGAGTGCAAAGATGAAAAGCCATATGCACGCGGTGGCGAACCAAGGCGAGATGTTGAGGTTCTTCTTGCTAACATCGCGGAGGAGTTGGTTAAGCTTTCCTAAGGCGAGCCCGGCTGAGACGCTCACTGCAGGGAGAGCGAGGAAGATGAACCGAACGCCTTTCGTGCTTGGGTAGATAGTGCCTAAGAGCCAGATAGTCACGAGGAACGCATGAAAATAAGACGTGGATTCTTTGTGAAAGAGGACGATGAGCAGGTTAATTGCTATGAGGAGGGCGAGGAAGATAAGATACCTCAGAATGGGGAGTGTTTGGGCTCCCGAAGAGACAAGGAAAACACTCCAGAACAGAGACGTTCCGAGGATGATCCATGAGATAAGCGTAGTTTTTTTGGGGAGGAGTGAGAGGCCAATGCCGAGAAACGCGAGGAAGAGAACGAATTTAGAGCCGAAACTACCAATTATTTGAGGAAGATTTGCTTCGTTGAGTTCCGCAACTGTTGTGAAGACGTTGGGCCAGAGCGTTTCGTGTGCTGCTTC
Source organism: Candidatus Woesearchaeota archaeon (assembly GCA_003694805.1). NCBI lineage: Archaea > Nanobdellati > Candidatus Woesearchaeota > Candidatus Woesearchaeota archaeon. The sequence continues at coordinate 2,299 of RFJU01000101.1, forward strand.
CTTTATTGAGATAAATGATATGGGGCCGGTGAGAGCGGACTTCATACTGCCGCCTAAAGCGTCTGTGAGAACGAAGGAAGCTAAAACGAAAAAGAAGAGGAGGGCTAGATTAAGGAGCAGCGCTTTTTCTGTGAAAATACGCAACAGTTGGTTGAAGCGTATGTTTCGGCGCTCTTGGTAGGTGTGAACAAGCTTGCGAAATAGTTGGAAGACTATCGTTCCAAGAAGGGCTAAAACGACGAAGTCGAACGAGTACCACCACCCCGCCC
>RFJU01000102.1 GCA_003694805.1 Candidatus Woesearchaeota archaeon
AGAAAAAAAGAAGGAGCGGAGGCGGCGGACCACCTCCCCCGCCGAGAACCTGCACGCCAGAATGGGAATGCGCCGACTGGACCGCGTGCCTCGGAGGCGAACGATCCCAAACCTGCAAAGACAAGAACAAGTGCGACCCGGACAACTTCGTTACCGTCACGACAGAAGCGTGCATCAACCCCTGCGAGAACGGCATCCAAGACCCGGGCGAGGAAGGCATCGACTGCGGCGGCAGCTGCGCAGCGTGCGGCATCACCAAGGGCAGCGTGCGCATCGGAGCACCGGCCAATATTCCAGTAGAAATCGCAACCCCTGCCACCGTCACCATCGAACTTGAAAACCTCGCCAAGACAGATCTGCAAGACATGACTGTAGTCATTCCTGAAACAGGACTCAAAGAAAGCCTTGGCGCACTCCCCGCAGGAAAAACCAGGAAAGTAGAAGTCACCATCGACCCACTCAAAACACCCCAACTCGTCAAGCAACTCAAAACCCAGGCCGCCCCGCAAATCACCTTCCTCGTCATGGAAGGAGACAGCACCATTGCTGAGCGCGCAGCAACGCTTGAACTCTCCGTTCCAGAAGGGTTCGCCACCCAACTGCGCGTTTGTGACGAAGACCTCGCTGAACACTACGCGTGCGAACCAGGCGAGCCACTACTCTTCATGATCGTGGACAACAGAGGAGCAGAATCGGACAAGAAAAACGTCCAGTTCGTCTACAACCTCGAAAAAGACGGGAAGGAAATCTTCTCCAGCGTCTTCGGACCCTTCAACGTTGAAGACGACGAAATCCTCATCCAAAGCGAAGAGCTCTCCACACTCTCCCTCCCCCCTGAGGTCTACCAAGCAAGCGTTTCCATGTACGAACGAGGCGTCAAGAAAGCAGAAGCAACACAAACCGTTGACTTGCGAGAAAAAGAAATAAAGACGAAAGGACTCAGCGCAGGATTCTTAATCTTCCTGCTCATCATCGCCGTCGTTATCGTCGTACTCTACTTTGCAGTTGATATGTTTATGGAAAGAGGTGGGAAATAAAAATGGCAGTACAATATATTGGAACTCAAGAATTACTTCAGGTCGTTTTGGTCGTTATGGTCTTACAGATAGTTGGATTCTTCCTCATCCTCGTGGAAGTCCTCAAACTATCTCGGCTCATACGCCAAGAGAAGTACGACATCTCCCGATTTGAGAAGGACCTTGCAGGTCTTGAAGCCAAAGGAGAGCACAAAAAAGAATCGCCCAGCCAAGCACTCCAAGATTACGTCAACAAGGCTTTGGCAAAGGGCGTTACCGTAACAGAGATACGGCAAAAGCTTCAAGAACGCGGCTGGAAGGAAGAGCAAATCAATGCAGTCCTCCCCCAAACAGCCTCTGCCAGTCCTGAAACGCTCACAACCACTGCCGCGGCGACGTCAACAACCACTTCGTCAACCTCAACAATGACGAGTGAGTCAGGGCCGAGCCAAATGCAGACAGACGCCGAGCAGAAGAACTCAGACCCGAATGCGAGCAATGTAGGAGGACCCGGGGGAAACTCCGCCAACTAGGAGGCCGCCACGCGTCCCGCGTCGCGAGCAGCATCGAACACGACAAGGAGCGCTCAAGACGAGTTTTCCAGGCGCAAGTGTGTACTTGTGACAGTGTAAAGCAGCGCAAGGTGAAGGCCAAGTAGCAAAAAGAAGAAGGGGTCTGCGGTTTCCACCCCCGCCACGGTTCGCCTACCTCTCTCTACCCCTTCCGGCTTTCGCTCTTGTTTCCGGAGAAGAAGGAATGCAACTCGTCCAAGTCGTGCAGGAACCGCTTAATAGTCCTTGGCAAGTCTTGCTTCTGCGTCCCCACAATCTCCACACAACGCTCAAGAACGTTGCCCTCAAAATCCGCTTTTGAGACTAGCTTGAACGTATCAGCAGGGGGAGGCTGATTCTTCTTTTTTGCTTTCCTTGCAAGTTTCCACTTCCTGAATAACTCCTCGACCCTGCCAGGCACCGCTCGCTCCTCCACCCCGAGAAGCGAACAAAGCGCGCGAATAAGCTCCTCTTCCTCCAACACTAAGCGCTCGGCAGCGGCGCCGGCAGCGAACTCCAACCGAATAACGCCGTCTTGCACCTTTGTGCACTTAAGGAGCTTGATGCGCACCGCCTCCCCCGTCAAGTCAAGATGCGTCCCTCCGCACGCCTCAACATCAACACCCTTGATGTGCACAATCCTCAGCATCTTTCCCGGCACGGCGCCCCCTTGGTAGATGTCAAAACCAAACATCGCCTCAGCAACGTTTCTAGGCAGAAACATCTTTTCTACAGGAATGTTTTGCTCGACAATCCTGTTCGCCACCCGCTCGATTTCCTTCAACTCCTGCTCGCTAGGAATCTCCCAATGCGTCACGTCAATCCTGGCCTTCTCCAACGTCTTTGCAGCACCCGCTTGAAAAATATGATCCCCTAGCACCTTTTTCGCCGCGGCGTTCATAATGTGCGTCGCTGTGTGATGCTGTGTGAGCTGGACTCTCCGCTCTTTATCAATGCGCCCCTGCACGAGCTGCCCAATCCTGAACGTGACCTCCTTCTCCAACTCGTGCACCACAACCCCGTCCTGCTTGAAGACGTCGCGCACTCGCACCCCTGCGAGGGTTCCTTCGTCATGCAGTTGCCCCCCGCTGGTTGGGTAAAACGCAGTCCGATCGAGGACGACAAAGTTTCCCTTCGCAAAAACAACATGCCCTTCGAAATCAACGTAGTCATAATGATCGTAATAGAGACAAATCGTTTTTGGAACATCTCCTAAGGAAATGCGCTTCTCCTTTCGTGTCTGCACCTCCTGAACCCTTCGTTCATGGCGCTCAGCCACCTTTGCAAAGAAATTATCCGGCACGCGGACGTCAACGCCTTTTTGCTTGGCCGCCTCAACAACTTCTTGAGGGGTAACACCGTGGCTATCGTATAAGTCAAGCAAGACAGACTCGGAAAACACGTTCTTGGAGACAACAGACTCAACCAATCGACGCGTTCTTTTCTTGTGCTCTACAAACTTCTTCTTCTCAACGTCCAAGATAGTCTTGACCTGCCCAATCTTGCTCAAGAGTTCTGGAAATAAGGGCTCGAGCTCCCTTGCGTGCCACTCGGCCACTTCGCCCAAGTTGATATCCCACCCGAACTGCTCACAAAAGCCCAATGCCCGCCGCAAGATGACGCGCAAATTATACCCGCCACCGACGTTGCTCGGCAACGCGTTATCAGCAAGAGCGACCAACAAAGCCCTCGTGTGTTCGGCCACGCTGTAAAGTGCTGCAATGGGCAAGACGCGCTCCCTCAAAGACACTACATCAAGCCCTACTTTCTTCGCAACACCAATCCACGCTTTCTCAACGTCCTCAACCTCATCAACGTTAAGGTAGGAAGCAACAGGAAGAAATGAACGCATGAACGCTTCGTCAGGAGCAAGACCTGTCTTGCGGTAGAGCCGCTTCATCACGCCGGGAAAGGCCGCGTCGTAGTTCGTTGCGCACCCTTGAGTAAACCACGCAGCGCGCTCCTGCCCCTGACCCATATCAAGCACGCCAATCTTCAACTTGCGAAGCCCTCTCGGCGTCTGTTCGAACTGCATGTACACTTGATTGCTCAGCTCAAGCCCGCGAGAGAAGAACTCAACGCAACTCCCAACGTTACCGCCGCCAGCCCAAGCATCCTCGTGAATAGTCAACTCTTCAACAGGAACACCAAGGCCGTCACGCAGCCACGATAAGTGATGGGAGAAGTACGTGTTTATGTCAAACGCGTCAGGAGGAGTGAAGGCGTGCTCGCCCATCATAACAAAACCAACATTATGCCCGGTAATGCCAACGTTGTCCACGTCTCCAAAGCGAAGGCAGAACTGTGGAATAGTAAGCGGATTTGCTGGCGGATCAACCTCTCCCGAAACGACAAAGGGCTGAAACGCGGCGATGCTTGCAATGGTGAATTCTGTTGTAGGGTTCCACCGAGCAACAACAGGGTAGCGCCGCACCGGCGTGTATCCAAAACGCTCGTGCACCTTCGCGAAACGCTTCCACACCTCAACGTAAGAGAGTTTTTTCTTTGCCGGACTCTGACCGATGAACCGAAAACCTCCAGAACACGCAGGATCGCCACAGCGTCCCTGTTCCTCATGTACACTCCAAAACCTTGTTCCGCACGATGTGCACGTCTTCCTCACAAAACCTTCCTTTTTCAATGCTTCAACAGGATAGAACTGCTCAGGAGACTTCTCCGCTTCCTTTTTAAACTGCCGTTTTGCTTCCTTATCAGAAACGGGAGCGATCTCCCCCTGCGCACCTGCCTCGTTCTTGCCAGCGCTCCGTGTGCTCATACGAGAACGAAAGGCGGAAGGGAATATTTAAGCTTTCAGTTTTTTCAATTATTCACCCCTCGTCAAAGCAGCACGCTTCTCTCCAACCCAATTACGTTCTCCAGCAACGTCTTCCTCTATTTCCTCTATTAACTGCTACGTCACCTGCGGAGTCTGAATAAAAGGAGAACGGGCGGAAGAAGGCAAGGAGAGAAGCGTGCACGAAAAGCGAGGAGGGCCGAAGCCATTAGCAGAGTGCCTGGAACACCCCCTGCACATCAAGGCAAACCCTCTTCTCGCAACGAGAAAGCCAACGCTACGGAATAGTAAAATATAAATAGGAGGTAGGAGCAGGGTCGTTTATACGCCAACATCGAGAAAAAACGGCGGATAGGAGAGGAAAGGAGGGCCAAGCATGGAACGTGATGAAGAAGACTATTTTGACGACGACTTCAATGAAATTGAAGAAGTCTACGACGACGCACGGGCAGATTTGGTCAAGAACGATGAAATAAGCCCTGAAGAAGAAGCGTTCATGCTCGGGTATGAGGAAGCGGCATCAGAAACACTCTCCCGAAAAGAAGAAGACGACGACGCAGCGTACGAAGCGGCGTTTGCGCCTCCACCCTCCAAGAAGAAAAGCACCAAATCAAGCACAAAAAAGCCGAAGAAAACAAAGACCCCGCAGAAGAAACAAAAGACGACCCGGAAGGAACCCAGCAAACCACCAACGAAAGCCGCGAAGAGAAAAACGGGAAAAACCAAAGGGCAAAAAAAGCCGCGCCCAACAACGAAAAAACAAAAGAAAGAACAGCGAAAAAAGCAAGTCAAAGCGGCAAAAAAAGCAAGCAGGACTGCAACCAAGCCAACAAAGAAAGCAAAGAAAACAACAGCAAAAACAAAGGCGGCAAAAA
>RFJU01000103.1 GCA_003694805.1 Candidatus Woesearchaeota archaeon
GAGGAATGCTCCCTCAAGAACCGCCCCGGTGTAGTTCGGAATGTCCAGTTGTTCGCTGCCCATTGGCCAGTGCTTTGCCTGTTTCGCAATGATCCCGGTGCTTGCCGCGATTCGCAAAATAGCGTCCGCCACTTCGGTTGGTACAAGGTACCCTCCTCGTGCGTTTGTTGCGCTGGTAAGTTCCTCGCTGGCTTTCGTGTGAATGCCGTTGACTGCCCTTGCCATGTCCGCAAACGCTGTTTTTTGCTCCTCGGTTAGCCCGGTGCGGTCCACGCCGAATGCTGCACGCTCCGCTGCAAGCTTCTCTACAGTTTGCTTGGCTGCCTCTACGGCTTCCTTGCTAACCATGCCTTTCACTTCCTCTTGGAAGTTCTCGAGCTGCGTTGAAACGATGCCCTCGGTTTGTTCCGCGATCGCTTTCAGTGCTTTTTCGTCCATACTTGGTGTTGGTTATTGCTAGTAAAAAGTGATGCCTAGCGCTTGCGCTTTGCTCGGTTTATTTTCGCGAGCGCGTCGCTTGCGCCGTTGGCAATCGCTTTCAGGGTCGCTTGTAGTTCCACCCCCTTGAGGTGGGCCTCCAGCTCGCCCTCAGCGTTTTTCGACCTCTCTTTGGAGCCCCCGCCATTGTCGGGTTCCTCTGCTCCGCCGTCGCCCCGGCTTTCTGCCAAGGTTGCGGCAATCCCTTTTAGGGCTTCAATGGTTCCGTTGAGTTGGGCTGTCAGAATGCCTGCCGTTACTGTCGTTGCCGTCTTGCCCTTGTCGTCGCCCTCCGCGTCCTCTTGTTCGCGGACCAGCTCGACGATGCGCCTCGCGCTTGCCGTCATCACCTCCGTGATGCCGCTCTGCATTTTTGCGAGTTCGGCTCCCACTTCCTCGGTGAGTGTCTTTGTTTTGTCGGCCGTCTTTTCTGCGGCTTTTTCGTCCGCTCCGGCGTCCGGCTCCGGCGTTTCGTCGTCCTCGTCTGCGGTTCCCTCGCCTCCGTCGTCCTCGTTTTCGTCCTCTGAGGCGTCTTTTTCCTGCTCCTCGGGTGTTTCCTCGTTTTCCGCGGTTTCGTCGCTCTCCGGCTCTTGTGGTTCGTCCTGTGAGGTGTTTTCATCCCCCTTCGGTTCGTTTTCTTGCGGTTCTCCCTCTTTTATTCCGTCCATGAAGCCCTTTGCGAGCACTCCGGCTTCTACAAGGCGTTTTATGTCCACTCCGGCGCTTTTTGCCACTGCGATCGCGTCCGGGTTTGCC
>RFJU01000104.1 GCA_003694805.1 Candidatus Woesearchaeota archaeon
ATATAGAAATACTATGTCCGACTCGTAATATATATCACTTGTCTATCGTCCCTTGAGCAGTTTGGCCTTTGCCTTGCGCAAATCTTCAGGCCTAGCAGATTCTGGGAACTTACCGTGCGCCTTAAAATATCTTACTATAGTGTCTACGTCGTCGGACTCTGACTCTTGATCTGATTCCGACTCGTCCTCGTCCTCGTCGCCGGAATGAGCCTCTTGTTTAGCCTCAACGGCACCTTCGAGCAATCCAGAAAGAAAATCAATAACAGGATCTACCAGAGGACCACCAGACTCATCTTCGCCAAGAATAGCTCCGCGTAGCATAGTACGGCCTAATTGTTTCGGATCTTGGCCTTCTACAGCACGCTCAAGCACATAAGCAACAACGTGGTGCGCCATCTTCCGCGCGTCGCTTTCAACAAAAACAGCTCGGTTCATGGACGCAACGTCTTCGGCCAATTCGACAGTATTATCGATCATTTCCGCTATTTTTGATAGTGCCATCCTTATTACCTCTGTTGTCTATTGAAATTAGACCTACGACGACTTCTTTTTCTTCTTTTTCTTGCTCTGTTTTTTGGTCGGCGCGGCCTGTTTTTCGGTCGGAGCGCTCTGCGCTTCGCTTGGAGTGCTCTGTTTTGCGGCGGAAACTTGCGCCTGAGCGGTTGTACGTTTTAGTATCTTGGACGCCGCTTTTGCTGCTTCCACAGATGGGCTTTCTGCACCAGGTGTTGCTACCTCAGGTGCGGCTGCAGCAGGGGTCGTTTTCTTAGCTGTTTTCTTAGCCGTCTTCTTGGTTGTCTTCTTGGTTGTCTTCTTGGTTGTCTTCTTGGTTGTTTTCTTAGATGCTTTTTTGGTTGTTTTCTTGGTTGTTTTCTTTGTGGTTGTTTTCTTCTTGGGCGTCAGTGTAGATGGTAGTGGAGTAGCGGCCCCGCTGGCTGCGTGTTTGAGATACGACGCCCGTGCGCTGGGCGACGCACGTAATTTCGACACAGAAGTAGCCTTTAGCGCTGGCGCCGCTCCTGATACTTTTTTCAACAATGACCCAGGACCGGGGCCACTGGCTTTAGTAGAACGCTGTTTTACGGCGCTTAGCGCCTTCATCATACGAGGAGTGGGTTTACTCTTTTTCAACCTTTTGATTCTTGCCGTAGACGGAAGCTCGACTTGACCGGCAGCAATTCGTTTACCGAATTGCGATAAGCGCTGCTCTACACCAGACGGTAGTTCTTTTCCTAATTTGGTAGCCAACCTAACAGGCACGCCCTTCTTAAAGCCGACAGTTGGTTGTGGTGCTGGCTTAGCAACTGGTGGTTTACCGGTTTGTGACACTGGCTTGGCGACGACAGTTTTAACTGGTCCAGGAGGTCCATGAACGCTGATTGCGGAAGGAGCGACTTGACCCGGCAAACCTCTTGGTTGTGGCTGAGCCTGTAATTGCGGTTGATGGCGCGAAGC
>RFJU01000105.1 GCA_003694805.1 Candidatus Woesearchaeota archaeon
ATCCACACCCTCCTCGCCTTGATTGCGAACGCCGTCCGTGCACGACGGGCACGGCTCGCACGGGCCGCCACAATCCACACCCTCCTCTCTTCCGTTTTGGACGTTGTCAGTGCAGGTGGGGGGTTGGCAGGTGTTGTTCGTGCACACGAGGCTTTGGCAGTCTTGTTCAAGGATGCAGGCTTCGCCTGCTGGGCAGGGCTCGCAGGGGCCGCCGCAGTCGAGTCCTGTCTCGTTGCCGTTGTGCTGGCCGTCGTCGCAGGAGGGGCAGGGCTCGCACGGGCCGCCACAATCCACACCCTCCTCGCCTTGATTGCGAACGCCGTCCGTGCACGACGGGCACGGCTCGCACGGGCCGCCACAATCCACACCCTCTTCTCCTTGGTTCCACACCCCGTCCATGCAGGTTCCGTTGTAATTGCACGCTTGGGACTGGTCAGGTTTTCCAACGTCGTTGTTGCACTCGTTCTCGTCATAGCAAACGCGGAATTGGACGTTGCTAGGAAGGCAGGGCCCCCACTCCGTGCACACCCATTGGTTGAGGCATGCGCCTTGCGGTTCTTTGCAGGGGCCACAGTCTTCTTCACAGGAGCATCGTTCTACGTCTTCGCAGATGCCGTCGCCGCAAAGAGGGGTGAGGTTGAGCGTTACTTCGTGGGGGTTTTTTGTGACGAGGATGGTAACGGTTGGCGTGGTCCTGGTTTTGTTGAAGGGGTCTTTTGCCGTGAAGGTGACAAAGAATACGCCTTCTTCTCGGGGGCGGGCGCGAACGATTCCTTCTGGAGTGATGCGTAGGGTGACGTTGACGGTGTAGGGAACAGTGAGGGTGGTGTTCGGAGGCGGGAGGGGCGTTGCTGAAAAGACGAGTGGTTGGCCGTCGGGGTCGGCGAAGTGTTCGCGCAGGTCGAAGAGTTTGACGTCGTTGTTGACGTTGATGACTCTGTCTTGGAGTCCTTGAATGAGCTGGGGTGGTTCGTTCGTGTTGCCAATGTCAAGCGGCCATGTTGCCGTTGCCGTGAGGCCGTCAGAATCTTTTACGAGGAGGGCGACTTCGTGGAGCCCTGGCGTTGCCAGCCGTGAAGGAAGGGTCCAGTTTTTGCTGTCTCCTTGATAGGTTCTGTCAAAGAACCAGCGAAAAAGGTGAATGCTGTTTTCGTCTTGGTCGGCAATGTCTGCGCTGAGCGATATGCTTTCTCCTTCTTCGAGGGTGAGTGGTGGTGGAGGCAGGGGGGTGATGTCTGGGCGGTCGAGGATGAGGAGGAGGGACTTGGCATTCGCGTTGTGACCTCGCGTGTCTGTTGCGGTGATGGCAAGGGTGTATGTTCCGTGCCCGTCGGGAGGTGCGGCCCAGTAGAGGGTGCTGGTGTTCTTCTCGTAACGCGGCGGCGTGGTTGCTTTCGGGGCGGCTTTGGTTGGGGTTATCGTGGCGTTAACGTTTCGGAGCGGCCAGGAAGACGCGACGGGGATGCGAAGGAGGTCTCCTTCGCCTGCACGGATGAGTGGTGGGACGTAGAGTTCAAGGCGGGGTTGCGCTTGAGTGGGCGGCTCATCGCCGGGGGGGTTTTGGGCGAGAACGAGGCTGCTGCTTGCGAAGGGCGCGAGGAGGAGTGCTGTGAGAAGAACGACCAGGAGTGCCGGGGAGGGTGGCGTGGTGTTCGAGGGGTTGTTGGTTTCTTGGCCTGTTCTAGGTGGGGGTGTCTGAATGACGCCTCTTCTGTTTGACTTGCGACGGCACTCGTCCGTTCCCCTTGTGTGCTTCGCGCTTGCCATGCTTGATTGTCTTCGCAACCCCCCTCCTCGCTTCTATGTTTCTTTCACCCCTCCCTTCCTTGTTTTCTTTCGTTCTCCCTCGAGGGGTGTATCACGATTGCTCTTTACAAAGCGAGTTTAAAAAGATTGTTCCTTGCCTGATCACTTCATTTCGTGGTTGGTACGAGGCGGGTAAGAAAAGGGGGCGGTTCAACCGGTTCAGATAAGACGGTTTTAACATACGCGATCAAGAGACGTTTTTTGCATGAGCAAAGATTTGAACGGAGCTTGCCGGGGGGTGTCCCCCGAAGCGTTTCTGAATGAGTGTTGAAGCGGTGTTGTGGTAGGGGTCTGGGCGCTTGAGAAAGCAAAACACTTATAAATCGTTTGGTAGTCCATCGAGGTCATGGCGAAGTTGAGAAAGGCTGTTGCGTATCGGAGGATTGAGCGTCCTTACACGAGGAAGTCGAAGTTTCGAAAGCTCTCGTATGTTCGGGCGACGCCGCATAACTTGATTGTGAAGTATGTGATGGGCGAGCCGCGGGAGGCGTATGATTATAAGGTGTTGGTGCGCTCGAGTGGTTCTGTGCAGGTGAGGCATAATGCGCTTGAGGCTGCGAGGAAGTCGGCGAACAAGTTTCTTGAGACCAAGTGTGGGAAGAAGAATTTTTGTTTGAAAATTCGGGTGTACCCGCATCATATTCTTCGGGAGAATCCTCTTGCGAGTGGTGCCGGTGCTGATCGTATGAGTACAGGTATGAAGAAATCGTTTGGCAAGCCTATCGGCCTTGCTGCTCAGGTTCGTGAGGGGCAGGACTTGTTTGAGATTTTGGTGAAGGAGCCGCATCTCTCGTTTGGGAAAGGCGCGGCGGAGCGTATTAAGCATAAGCTTCCTGTTGGTTGCAAGATTGTTGTTGAGCCGTGTTCTTCGTAGGGCGCGGGGTTTTGTTTTTGTTTCTGTTCTTTTTCGTGTTTTGTTCAGTTGTCTCGTAAGTAC